>NZ_JAAOHT010000030.1:0-42881 GCF_011440255.1 Haloarcula sp. JP-Z28
AATACAGTATATAGATATGAGTGGATTTATATCATCGCATGAACGAGTGTCAGTCACATGGAGACACGCAAGGTCCAGGTGACGGGCGGGTCGACATACACCGTCTCACTACCCAAAGAGTGGGCGACAGAAAACGACGTGAGCGCGGGCAGCGTCGTCGAATTCCACGCTGAGCGGGACCTGCTGCTGCTCGCTCCACAGCGGGACAACGGCCGCGTAGAAGGGAGTCTCGACGTGGAGGGACTCGAAAACAGGCACGAACTCACGCGAGCGGTGATGACGATGTACGTCAGTGGCTTCGACATCATCCAGCTCGAAGCGACTCGGATAACGGCCGAACAGCGACGCATCATCCGTGATGCGACACAGGGGCTGGTCGGTCTGGAGATGATTGAGGAAACGACCGACCGGGTCGTCCTGCAGGACCTGCTGGATTCCTCGGAGCTGTCTGTCCACAACGCGATCACGCGTATGCGGCTGGTCTCGTTGACAATGCTCTCCGACGCTGTCGAAGCGCTCATCGAGGACGACGACGACCTCGCGGCGGACGTGATGCAACGCGACGACGACGTGGACCGCCTCTGGTACATGGTTTCGCGCGTGTTCCGCACCGTCCTCCGAAACCCAACGGCAGCTAACGAGATCGGCTTCCCGCGCGAGACCGTCTTCGACTTCCAGTCCAGCGCCCGCCAGCTAGAGCGTATTGCCGACCACGCGACGAAGATCGCCAGCCTCTCCCAGGAAATCGGGGAGATCACCGGCGAAACAGCCGAGCTTCTCGATCAGCTGGAAGCCGAGGCCATTGCAGTCCCCGAGACTGCGATGGACGCCCTGTTGACCGAAGACTCCGACGAGGCCGTCGAACTGGCAAACGGAGCCCGTAGCCAGATCCCCGATGTCGACGAGACTGCCCGCGAAGTCGATGGCCAGATCCGCGAGTTCGACCCACAGAGCGCTCAGGTTCTGGGCCTAATCGTCGACTCCCTGTCCCGGACCGCCGACTACGGCGGCAACATTGCCGAAAGCGCCCTCCAGAAGGCCGCGCCTCGACCGCAGTCCTGACCACCCGGCACGGCAAAAACTAGAGAGCCGTCCTGCGACCTTAGCTTGTCGAAACGATACAATGACGACGATGCCGCCTGATCGTATCGAGGCACGTGACGGTGTCAACAAGCGCCGGGCACGTCACCGGACAGCCGTCGTAGAGATACCGAACGAGACTGGTCCCGTCAACACCGGAGAGAGCGGCGGCCGACCGGCTGTGGAGTTGCTGTTGGCGGGTCGCTGCCGCCGCCTCACAGTTAGCTTCAATTTCAGCAAGCTGGTCGTCGATGGTGTCGAGCCGCGCCGGGTCGGTTGTGCGGCGTGCGTTCGCACCGAGTGCAGCTGCACGGCGTTCGCAGTCATCAAGCGTCGCTTGCACCGACTGTAATGACTCCCGTTCGCGTTCGAGCGCCGGGAGCAACATTTCACGTTCGTCGCGCGCCCCCTCGCTTGCAGTCAACAGTGCCTCGTACAACTGCGCCGTCAAGCGCGTTCCCGTGGCGATCTGCGTGCCGAGTTCCGGGCCGAACTCCATCGACATATTCGCTTCTAGCGAGTCGTCGTACTCGGCTTCGAAATGTGGTACAGCCATGACCGTCTCGCGGTAGGCTTCCCGGACAGCACGCAGGCTAGTATCGGGTTTCGGCTGCCGGGCACTGAATGCCGACATCCCACCCCCGGAGGTGTCAACGGTACCCGCGGATTGGGCCGTCGGCTCAATAGATACCATCTGGGTCCGAAAACGCCTGAGCGCCGCCAGTTCAGCCTCGATGCAGTCGGTCTCTCGCTGAACGACAGCGAGCGCCTGCTCGATCCGCGGCTGGCTTGTCTCGGTGGTAGACACGGACACTCAGCCGGAGTATTTGCTGTCGTCGTATAGGTATTTTATATGTTCGCTATATAGACCGTCGTACCGCTACCGTCGGAATCCACAGTGGTGCGATTCGCTCCGAGCAGCAACGTCCCTGCCAGCGACAGGTACTGTCAGCCCGGCCCGTCCATGTCGTCCGCAACGGATTCACTTTTCCCGAGTGGGGAACTACGACCTGCTGGTAGCGATGACGAGATGTTACCCCCACTGAGAGCCAGTTTCTATGAATAGATTACGTCGCTTAGCGAGGCTACCAATCGGAACTCATACTGTTGGAGAGAGCATTTCACACTCAACGTTCAGTGAGAATGCGGTAGACGGCTTGGCTCTCGGGATAGCGTGTATTGACGGTTCGTGAGAACTGTCGTTCATATACTGCGGCCAAGGAAAAACTCTTGTTTTGCTCGAGATCACCGATGAAAGGACGTTCTGATGGCTTTCACGACCGTTCGAGTGTTAGAGCCTCTGAATCGTGCTGGCCGGAATTCGGATAGGGGACTAACAGCGCGGTAAGCGATACGCATACAAATTTGTTCGCTGATACTTATCAGCTGCTGGCTGTTTTACTATCGTGTAATGGCACGAATTATTCGGACGGTGATGCTCGCGGGCATTGTTCTGATTGCGACGACTGCGGTGGGTGCGAGCGCATTCACGGCGGCGACGGTCGACCGACAGGCGAACACCGACGTGGTGTCCGACGAAGACGGTCTCATCGGCCTGACTGACGGGAACTCCGGCAATCTCGTCTTCCAGAACCAACAAGACCAGCTCGAGATTAACTTCGAGAACGGCACTGCACTCGGCGCGAACACAGACGCTAAGTTCGAGCTCGGTGATCCCGCAAATCCCGGCACGTCACAGGCCTTCCAGGTCAGGAACAACGACGACGAGGCCCACATGATAAATGTCGGGTATTCCCTTGATGCGGACGACGGTAACACCGCCGACAACTACGAGTTCCGCATCTTCGACAGCGAGGGCAACGATGTCGGGACGGTCACCGAAGAGGGAACGACGGCCGCGGTCAACGCGGCCGCCGGCGCTAGCTACAACGTCGTTGTCGTCGTCGACACCGGTCACGGGACCGAGACGCTGACATCAACGAGTGACCTCTCGGGGACCCTCTCGTTCACCGTCGACGATGTCGACGAGGGCGGCACGAACTCCGACGGGAACTAACACTTGAAGGAAACCGCGGGTCGTTCGCGCTGAAACTCCGTCCACTTTCATACACTAATGCTCAGAAACCTCGGCCTCGCGCTCCTCCTGTTGTTCGTGGGCGCACTCGTCGCCCCAGCCGCCGCACCGGTCCAGGTTTCGTACGTTGTTTCTGACAGTATGGAACCGACGATAGCCACGAACGACGGCTACGTGCTGGTCGACGCCGGCACCGTCTCGGCGGGCGACATCATCACGTACCACTCCGAGGAGCGGGGCACGTCTGTCACCCACCGCGTGGTCGATATCACCGAGGCCGGGTTCGTGACACAGGGGGACGCGAACCCCTCGACTGACCAGGCATCGGGTTATCCGCCGGTACAGCCCGCGGATGTCTCGGGGACGGTCCTGACCGTCGATGGCGACCCGCTGCTCATCCCGAATCTGGGCGTCGGCATCGCGCTGCTCCGGAGCTATTGGCACCTGACCGTGGCGCTTCTGGCCGGCCTCGTCCTCTACCGCGTGGCTGGGTCGGCGAGGCAACGCGACAGGGACAGCGTCATTCGGAGCCGGGAAGTGATACTTACGACTGCTGTCGTCGCTGTCGTCGTCGGTGTCGCGCTGGTCTCGTTTGCCGGTACCGCTCAGACGACTGTGTATCAGGTCACCGAAGCGGAGACCCCGGGTGGGCAGACGCTGACTGTCGGGGCCGAACGGACCGAGTCACTGGTCGTCCGGACGGCCAAAACGCCGCTGACACACGTTGTCACCGACACCGACGGGATGACCATCACGGACACGACAACCGTCGACGAGCCAACGGCGAGCACCGGGGACGGTGACGGGGGAGCTATCGCCCGGCTCCAAGCCCGGGTTCTGGAGCCCGAGCGACAGAATATGACAGCCAGTATCCCCCCACAGGAGACGACTGGTCCACACCGGACGAGTCTGCGCGTCTCCCCGTACCCGGCGACGCTCCCGTACGGCGTCGTTACGACGTTGCACGGGATACACCCGCTGCTGGCGGCGCTATCGACGATACTGGTGATCGTCGCCCCGCTGTACGTGCTCTACTGGCTGCTCGTCGACACGATGGCCCCGCTCCGAGGCACGCGTAGTCGGCGGCTCCGTCGTCTGGGGAGGGAGCGATGAGCCGCCGGCGTCGTTCGGGTGGGCGGGGTTCGGGGCCGTCGTCGCTGTCCGTCGCGCTTTTGCTCGGCATGGCGCTCTTGGTGGTGACAGCCGGCACCCCGACGGTAGCGTTCACCAGCGCCACGTTCGACCGCGGGTCGGCGGCCACTGTCGCAGACGACGCGAACGGACTCCTCGCACTCGACGTCGCCGGGAGCGTGAGCGCGGGGTCGAGCAGCCGGCTCATCACAGTCACGAACCAGCTGGACCGGCCCCTCGACGTCACCGTCGTTCCTGAGAGCGCCTCGGTGATGCTGTCGAACGCACAGGCGACGCTCGATCCGGGCGAGTCGCTGACGACGTCGACGACGATCAGTTGCGATTCCCCGCCGGACTCGGTGTCCGCGACCGTAACGGCGGTTGCGGGATCGGCGTTCAGCGGGACGGCCACCCGGTCCACGACTGTCGATACCGGCGACTGTTCGAGCGACAACAGTCCGTTCTCGGCGGTGTCGGCGTCGGCGAGTACCGGCAGTTTCAGTGGCCCCAGTGGCGGGTCGACAGGCAGTGTCCGGTTCAACATCGAGAACACGGGGACGACGGCACACACCATCACCGCGTTCGAGCTCGTTGAGGCGGGAAACGCCACGGTACTCTCGTTCGGCGGACCAAAACCGGTGAATCTCAACCGGGGGAAAGACGAGGTGTATATCGACGCGACAGGCGGCGCTACCAGCAGCGAAGGCGCCGCCGAGGACGCCAGACGTGGGACGACCTTCGCCGTCGGCAGCGGCACCAGCCACAGCCTCGACCAGTCGGTGACAGTCGAGGCCGGCGAGTCAGCAGGGGTGTTCCTCTACCAGTTCACCGAGAACGGGGCTCCCTACACCTTCCAGAGCGGTGACGGCGTCACACTGGCGCTGACGCTACAGGACGGGACCCAGGTGACGGTGACGGTAACTGTCTGAGACGAATCAGCGTAGCTTATTTTCCGATTACGCCGCCCTCGGGGTCAGCAGGCACCGGAACATTGCTACACTGATCTGTATGAGAGAGGGAGCCACGAACCAGCGTCGGAGGCCGAATATCGTTTCGATAGGGCGGGACCCACGTCGGGGTCGAAACTATCGGAACCCGGTCTGTACGAGCGGTCGCCGACCGGCTTTCCAGCGAGTAAGTAGGCTCCTGAGTGAAAGGTTAGATTACCCTTTAGAATGTCGCTAACGGACCGATTAGTGTGTATGTGTGTAGCCCCGAAACCGGTGAGTTCGGATGAGTGCCAGCCTCCCACTCCGCCTGAAGTACGTCTGTGGCAGATACGGCCGTGCCATGATCGTGTCGCTGGTGGTTCTGAGCGCGCTCCTGTTCGTCGGAGCCGCCGTCGCCGAACCCTCCACCCAGCAGAAGACGGTACAGACGAACGAGCAACGCGTCAGCACAGAACTGACCGCGTCCGGAGAGGTCGTCTCCGACTCGTCGCTGTACGAGGAGCGAGAGACGGTGACCGACTCGCCGGTCTACATGATGGAATCGATTCCGGCGCTCACGATAGAGGCGGCGAGTTCCGTCCCGTCTGAGCAGTCGGTGACTGTCACACACGAGATAACGCTGCAGCTGTCCGTAGAGCGACAGGGTGAGGTGTTCTGGACCGATCAGCGGACAGTCGCAAACAGGACACAGCGTGTCAGCGACGGAACCGCGCAAACGACGGCAACGCTCGATGTCGCGTCGCTGGCCGAGAATCGGTTGCGTGCGCTGGAAGCGGACACGAACGGCGTCGGCACAGTGCGGGCACGGGTCGTGCTTGACACTAGCTATGAGACGAACGCGTACACGGGATCGACGACCATCAGCTCGCCACTTACCGTCTCTGACCGCTACTACGAGTTCGACACGCCGCGGAAGGCCGAGCGAATCCACACCACCCCTGTCGTCCAGAACAACACGGCAGCACCGAGCGGTGTCGGCGCGCTTGCGACCGCCATCGGCATCCCCGGTCAGTCGGTGTGGCTGCTGTTTGCCGGACTACTCGGCCTGGTGGGTGCGGTAGCGATCAAGACGGTCAATGTCCGCACCGGTGACTTTGAGGCGTTCGAGCGCCGCTACGAGAGCGTTCGGTACGCGGAGTGGATCTCCCGCGGCCGGATCCCGGACACCGGACAGTACGCCCGCGTGCCCGTAGAGCGGTTAGTCGATCTCGTCGACATCGCAATCGACTCGGAAAAGCGTGTCATCTACGATACAGAGCAGGAGTACTACGCCGTCGTCGACGGGAATCTCATCTACGAGTTCAGAGAGGAGTCCGACGCCCCGGGTCGGATGCACGAGTTCGGACTCGCACCCATCGACGGGGAGTCGGTGACGCCAGAACAGGCACTGCAAGAGGCCGAGGCGATGGTCACTACTGAGAACGGTGACGCAGGGGGCGACGGGTCGTCGACGTTCAGGAGCGAGTTGGATTCGCCGCCGGAGAGGAACTAGCGCGGTGAGCGAACGCCGCACGACGGAGGGGGCAGAACGGCGACTCGACGCCATCGAACGCGTTTCGGACGGCGTGGTAGTGCTGGATTTCGGGCGCCGCTATACGCACCACAATCGGAGCGCTGCGATCAGCCTCGGTACCGACCGGAGTCACTGTGTGGCGAGTACGTACGGACAGAATGCCAAGATATGCAGGGAACTGCGGTACAGGACGCGGTCAGGCGGGCACTCGATAATAGACGTATTTTTTAGCGGTGACGGTATACCCGTTATTGGTGGCGATGACGAGATGTTACCCCCGCTGAGCCCCTTGTGACGATGGACTTTTCCTGAGCCACCATTTCAACTCCGAACAGCGACTAAAACGGTGCAGCAGGGCCTTCGTCGGAATCTCTGTCAGCAGCTGCAGTGTCTGCCGGCGTCTCCTCATCTTCGGCACGCTCCAGCGGGCCGTCCCAGCCGTTCAGCCCCGGTGCAAAGCTTACAACGTCACCATCAAACCCTTCGTACGACGCGATGAGCCGGGCGGCCTGCACACTGGACTTTCCTTTCGGGCACACTGTCACGACCTCGTCGTCGCCTTCGAACCGTTCGACTTCATCGACGAGCGACGGGAACGGGACGTTCTCGCTCTCGGGGATGTGGCCTCGCTCGAACGCGCCGGGTGAGCGGATATCGACTACCCGGACCGTCTCCTCGTCGAGTTTCGACCGTAGCTCGTCGGCGTCGATTTCGCCGTCCATATCCAGCCGCTAGCGGGCGATACCTAAACCTTCACCGGCTACAGCAATCCATCAGCCTGTGCCAGCAGGATGCCTTCGATGGTCGCGTCGTTAGCTGGCTCGCGACGGGCGACCGCCAGTGCCTCGTCGATGGGAACTGTCGTCACCGAGAGGAACTCGTTGTCGTCAAGTTCCCGGTCGACCGGTTCGAGGCCCTCAGCGAAGACGATGCCACGGCGGTGCCGGAGCACGCCGGTCGAACACGAGAACTCTTCGATAAGTGAGACGCCGGCGGCCTCGAAGCCGGTCTCCTCGCGGAGTTCGCGCGCACCGGCGGCCGTGTAGGATTCGTCGTCCTCGACGATGCCGGCCGGGAGTTCGAGGCACTGCTCACGAATGGTCGGGCGGTACTGGTCGACCATGACGAGTTCGTCGCCGGTCGTGGCGACCACGACGGCCGCATCAGGCAGTTCGGCCCAGTAGTAGTCCTTCTCGGAGCCGTCGGGCTGGCGAACTCGGTCGTAACCGCCGGTGTACCAGCCGGTCTCGTACTCGCGTTGGCTCTCGACGATTGGCCACTCGTGGTCCGGTTCGCGGGTCATACGTCCTGTCGGACCGCGACGTGGTAAAACGTGCCGTTGTGCCGGACGACGACGCCGTCGTCGGTTACAGCCCCGTCGTACTGCTGGCTAAGCGCGTCTCGCTCGTCGAACGGCGAATGAGTGAACGCACCCTTGAACCCGAGCGGCCCGCGCCAGTACGGCTCGGATTGCCCGGTCGCCGACGGAGATGCGTCGGCCAGCGCCTCGCTCGTGTACGGGAAGCGTCGCTCAGACTGGCTGCTCCAGTTGATTGCCGTACCGTTGTCGACGCTGTACTCGCCGTCGGTCGGCGTAGCAACGGCGTAGTAAGGGTCCCCGCTCTTGAGGAGGCCCGGCAGCGCACCCAGCGCCAGCAACAGCACGACGACGGCGATGATACCGAGCAGGGTGTTCCGTGTGACCGGGCGCATCAGATGACCTCGCGGTAGATGCGGCCGAAGGCCTGGCGACGAAGCGTCCCGACAGCAGCGCGACGTTCGTCCTGAAACGTCGCCGCGACGGCCTGCTCCGCGAAGGGCGCGGCGTGCCAGACAACGTTGTCGACGTTCTCCGCGCCGACTAGCGTCACCTCACAGTCGGTGTCTTCGCGCCACTCTTCGAACTCCGCCATCGAGCCGACCTGAACCGCGAGCGATTCTGCGAACAGCACGTCGCGAGCGGTTTCGACGACCTCGCTGGTGACTCGCTCCTCGTAGGTCTCCGGGTCGAGACCCATCGCCTTCGCGACTTCCTTGACGACGACCTGCGCCGTCGGCCCGAACGCGTCGTAGCGCTCGCGGGCCTCGGCTGCCGATACCGGCGCGAACTGCCCCTCAGTGTCCATACGTCCTGTTGCTGCCGGCGGGACTATTCGGTTTCGTCTCCGGTCGCGCCAGCCTCGTCGCCAGCGTCGGATGCCGACGTGTCGCTATCAGTGGTGTCCGCATCGTTCTCGTCGTCGCTATCGCGTAGCATCTCCCGCGTCAGGTCCCGAGCCTCGGCCAGCACCTCGCTGTCGTGGTCGCTGAGCGCGTTCGATCCCCGGTGGCGGTCCGCGCCCTGCGGGAGGTCGCCGTGGCCGTGTCCGTGCGCGTGGTCGTGGCTATGCCCATCGCTGCGGTCGACGGTATCCTCGAACACCTGTGGGAACTCCGTCTCCTCAGCGTATTCGACGACTTCGGTGGACAGTTCGTCCTCGCCGAGTTGGCCCCAGTCGGGGACGCGGTCGTCAAGCCACGCTTCATGATCATCGCCGCCGGTCATCGCGGTAAACGCGAGGTGGTTCGCCAGATGCACGTCATCGGCTTGCGGGTCGTCACACACTGGACAGGCGTATCCCATCGGTGTGCAAAGCGTGGATGCGGAGCCGTATATGTAGTCGGGGTCTCGAAGCGGTCGTCGTTTCAGACCGGCGCTCCCGCTCTTCGCCGGGACTGCATCTGAGTATACGGACCGCGGAGTGAGGCAAGCGCCTACAGCAGACAGACCATTACCAAGGCGTCCTCGCCGTTGCTGTAGTAGTTCGGAATCGTCTTGCGGTGTTCGAACCCGAAGCGCCGGTAGAGCTTTCGCGCGCCGCCATTGTCGGCCCGGACCTCCAGCTTGACCGAGCCGGCACCGGTCTCGTCGATGACCTCCATCGCACGCCGCAACAGCGCGCTCGCAACCCCCTGCCGTTGGTACGCCGGCCGAACCGCGAGGTCCTTGATGTGACCGAGCGGGGTACCGTGGTTCGGCACCGTATCCGCGATGACGTAGCCTGCGACAGCGGGCGGGTCGTCGTCGTCGTTACCGGTTTCGGCGACGAGAAACCCCGTTTCGCCGAGATAGCTCTCCAGTGCAGAAAACGGCCATGGCTGTGGAAATGACGCCTGCTCGATGCGGTGGACCTCGATGAGATCCGCACGGACGGCGCGTCGAACCGCTGGCGTATCCGGCGTCTCCGGTCCGTCAGGAGCGACCGTTGTCACGTGTGTACTTCGGTATGGACCTACATATGTGTTACCGCCGACCGAAGATATCCCGGGTTCTGACTGTTTGTCGATAAGTGCTGATAATTCATGCATCGATAGGGGCAGGACAAAGTTAGAACTCCGGAAGGTTCTTTAGTCTGACGAGTCTATCTATAAGCGCACCCATTTTGGGTGCCACCACCCCCACCCCCACCCCTCTTTCCAAACTTTTCCATCGCTGCCGAGTTGTACTAGACGTAGGTTCTGCCAGAGCCGACTGCAGGCGTCGGAATGAAGGCGTCCCCAGCTACGGAATGGGTATCATATCTCTGGCGCTGGTGCGGTTCTAGTATCCTGTTATCTGAAGGAAACGTGGTACTAGGCTTCGTTTCTCGATAAAAAACCGCGGTCAGAAGGCGACCGCGCTGTCTCACGGCGCAAAGCGCCGTTCGACCTGAAATCGATTCCTCGCTACGCTCGGAATCGCTCCGTCACGGGTCGTTCCTCCCCGTCGTCGGGCGGCGATGCTGCCCGACTGCCTGCGGGACCTACGGTCCCGCTCCGCTCCGGAATCTGAGGTCGCTTCGCGACCTCGCGTTAGTCGTCAGCAGGTGCAGCGCCGCCGTCGTCGTGCTGCTGCTTCGTGTGCGAGAGTTTGCCACCGGCGGCGAGGATCTCGCGTTCGCGCTCGGAGGCGTCAAGCTGGCCAGTCGCTTCCCAGTCGTCGTTCACGCGGATGGTGAACTCCGTCTGGCCGGACTTGACGGCCTCGGCCGCGTCGTCGACGACTTCGATGTCGTCGCCTTCCTCGATCTTCTCGTAGGTCTCCTCGTCGATGGTGAGCGGGACGATACCGAAGTTGAACAGGTTCGCCTTGTGGATGCGGGCGAAGCTCTGTGCAAGAACGGTCTCGATACCCAGGTACATCGGGCACAGGGCCGCGTGTTCACGCGAGGACCCCTGACCGTAGTTCTCGCCAGCGACGAGTACGCCGCCGTCTGCTTCGAGTGCGCGCTCCGCGAACGTGTCGTCGACGCGCGAGAGCGTGAACTCGGAGAGCTTCGGGACGTTCGACCGGTACATCAGGATGTCCTGTGTGGCCGGGATGATGTGGTCCGTCGTGATGTTGTCCTCCATCTTCAGGAGGGCTTCACCACCGACTTCGGTCTCAAGCGGGTCCTTCAGCGGCACGTCGCCGATGTTCGGGCCCTTGATGAGTTCGTCGTCGACGGCGTTGTCCGGCGCGATGAGGTCCGATTCGGAGTTGCCGATGTACTGGTCGGGCATCTCCAGACCGGGTGCCTCGAGGTCGCCGAGTTCGTCGGCGAGGTCTCGCGGGTCAACGATTTCGCCTTTGATGGCCGCCGCAGTGGCGACTTCCGGCGAGCAGAGGTAGACGTTGTCGTCCTCGATACCGGAGCGACCCTCGAAGTTGCGGTTGAACGTCCGCAGGGAGACGGAGTCGGAGGCCGGGACGTGACCGATGCCGATACAGGCACCACACGTCGCCTCGGAGAAGTTGACGCCAGCGGCCATCATCTCCGCGGTCCAGCCCTCGCGGGCCAGCATCTCGGAGGCCTGCTTGGAGCCGGGGGCGACGATCATCTCGGTCTTCTTGTCGATGTTGCGCCCTTCCAGCATCTTCGCGGCCGGGAGGATGTCCTCGTAGGCGCCGTTCGTACAGGAACCGATCATGACCTGCTCGACGTCGACGCCCTCGACCTCGGAGACCGGCACGACGTTGTCAGGCATGGACGGCTCGGCGATGAGCGGTTCGAGGTCCGAGAGGTCGACGACGATTTCGTCGGCGTACTCGGCATCCTCGTCGGGGCCGATGTCCTCGAAGACATCCTCGCGGCCGAGGCGTTCGAGGTAGTCCTTGGTCTGGTCGTCCGTCGGGAAAATCGACGAGGTGGCACCGAGCTCGGTCCCCATGTTGGTGATGGTGGTCCGCTCGGGGACGGTCAGCGTCTCGACGCCGGGACCGGTGTATTCCAGCACCTTGCCGACGCCGCCCTTGACCGACAGCCGGCGGAGCAGCTCCAAGATGACGTCCTTGGCAGTCGCCCATTCGGGCAGTTCGCCTTCGAGGCGGACGTTGACGACTTCCGGCATCTCAATGTAGTAGGCGCCGCCACCCATCGCGACGGCGACGTCGAGGCCACCGGACCCGATAGCGAGCTCGCCGAGGCCGCCGGGGGTCGGTGTGTGGGAGTCGGACCCGAGCATCGTCTTGCCGGGTGCAGCGAAGTTCTCCTTGTGGACGTTGTGACAGATACCGTTGCCGGGGCGCGAGAAATGGGCCCCGAACGTGCCTGCCGCAGAGCGGAGGAAGCGGTGGTCGTCGGTATTCTTGAAGTCGAACTGATAGGTCTGGTGGTCACAGTACTGGGCGGCTAGTTCCGTCTGAACCTCTTCGAGGCCCAGCGCTTCGAACTGCAGCCAGACGAGTGTCCCGGTCGTGTCCTGTGTCAGCACCTGATCGATCTCGATCCCGATCTCTTCTCCGGGTGTTAGCTCCCCTTCGACGAGATGGTCGTCGAGAATTTTTTCCGTAAGCGTCTGTCCCATAACGTGCGTCAATGGATGGCGCGGCGGTATAAATCCCGCGTATTCCGTCGTATTTTTCATATAAAAATCCGTGCCGTCGGTCACTCAGAAGCGAGTCAACAGGCCGGGACAGCGGTCGACCAGACCGGCAGGTCTTTCCACGACACTCGCACAGAACCGCGTATGTTCAAGAGTGGGCGGTTCGTCGCCGATGCTCTCGGCGACCTGAGAGACTCGCAGGTGCAACCGAACGGCGTCGACCTTACGCTCGGTGCAATCTACGAACAGGTCGAGCCGGGGCGCATCGAACGCGGCGACAAAACTGTCGGCGAGCGACAGGAAGTTGAGCCCGACGACGGTGTCTATCACCTCGACCGGGGCGGCTACATCGTCGAGTACGCCGACCGGGTCGTCATTCCGGATGGCCACATCGGCTTTCTCCTCCCGCGGTCGTCGTTGCTCCGCAACTCCTGCATGCTTGATACGGCTGTCTGGGACGCCGGTTACGAGGGGCGAGGCGAGGGGCTACTGGAGGTCCACCACCCAATCGAACTCGAACAGGGCGCGCGGATCGCACAACTCGTGCTCGCTGACGCCGCTCACGAAGGGACGTACGAAGGGTCGTATCAGGGTGAAAATCTCTGAGATGTAATCGCAGTCCCAGACGTGTCTCATCGTCCGAGACATGGTAGGCCATGCTGTGAATTTAAGTGGATTTCCTGAGTGCTATCGATTGGTGCTTGAAGCAACTATACCCCGGTCCACACTGCCGTTAGCCTTCAGTACCCGGAAATTACACAAGCACCGTTTTCAGGTACGACAACTGTCTGACCGGGGTTTATCATCGTTGCTGCGTGACAGTGAGACATGATAGTAGAATTTCACATCGATGCCCCCCTCTTGCAGCGAACAGCTGAAACGCTGAGTAAAGCAGCGATACGGATACAGCGACTTCACTGCGAGAGCGGCGACTGCCGTGCCGTCGCCTGGATTGGCCCCGTCGAACGGCCCGCCATCGAAGCGAATCTGGCCCAGGACGAGAGTATCACCGACTATGCCCATGTAGCGGCAGAAGGAGATGGTCACTGGTATACCCTGCATACAACTGATACGACAATCGACACGATCGGAGAATCGTTATTAAACGCGGACGGGTTCCTGCTCGGTGCCGCACAGACCGGCGATGACTGGGTGTTTCGAGCCCGGTTCCCCGAGAAGAGTTCCGTACTGTCGTTCCGTGACACACTCGTGGCCAGTGATATCAACATCGACATTCAGACTATCACTGACGACACGGAAGCCTCCCCACAGTTCGGCGTGACGGACCCACAGCGAGAAGTGCTGTTGCTCGCGCTCAATCGTGGGTACTTCACCGTCCCGCGGGAGTCGTCCCTCTCGGACCTCGCCACGGAGCTCGGTATCTCCAGTCAGGCCGCTTCAGAGCGGCTCCGGCGGGGGACGCGAACGCTGGTACAGAACACGCTGGCGGCCCCTGAACGGCCGCTTGTCGGCTCACCGCCGGAGTAATCGGACCAGGAACGGCTTCCGGCTGGTGAAAAGCGAGGGTGGTGGGACGCTGACCCGCTGTGAGAACCGGGTCTGGGGGCGACAGATTGCCGAATAGCTGTGTTTTGCGTCGTTTGAGCTGACAGTGTGTGACGCAGCGTCTGGTCTGTCATCGGCACGCCGGTTACTTCAGACAGTGAAACTGCTCATCCGCTGTTATAAGAGAAGGGAGCGTATGGTAGGATATGAGCTCGAACGAGGGGACTGTGTATATGCTGCGAAACCGGGCCACGGAGGGGTCCGACGACTGGGTGAGCCCCGAACCCGCAGAAGATGTTATTGCCGATGCGGTACTCGAAGCGACAGATCTGGATGCAGATGATATTGACGAGCTGGATACATACGTCAACAGCGAGTCACTCCGTGCGGTCGTCGGGGAAAGGACGACGGAGTCGCTGACGTTCACTGTCGAAGGACACGACGTGACGATAACGGCTGACGGTGAGGTTTCTGTCGACGGGTAACGGGCGCTGACACGTCCCCGTCCAAATGACATAAGACGGTGGCCCGAGAGCCCAAGGTATGACCCGCATCGCGCTCATCGCACACGACGACGAGAAGCCCGAGATGATCGACCTGGCACAGAGTTACGAAGCAACGCTTTCGGAGTTTGACCTCGTCGGGACCGGCACGACGAGCAAGCGCATCATGGCAGAGACCGACCTCACAGTCGAACGCAAGGAGAGCGGGCCGATGGGCGGCGACACGCAGATCGGCGCAGAAGTCGCTGAGGGCCGGATGGACGGCATCGTCTTCCTCCGGGACCCGCTGACGGCACAGCCCCACGAGCCGGACATCTCGGCGCTCCTGCGCATCTGTGACGTTCACGACGTGCCGCTGGCGACGACGCGGGCCTCTGCAGAATACATCCTCGAAGGGCTGGCACAGGACAGAGCCGACGACTAGTTCCGCAGTCGACACCGCCTACAATCTACTTATTCAGCGTACGTCGGTCGCTCCGCGTACTCGATGGGGTCCCGTTCCCCGATTCGCTGGAAGGCTTCGAGCCGGAACGCACAGGCGTCACAGGTCCCACAGGCCGGTTCGTCGTCCCGGTAGCAACTCCAGGTGTCCGCGTAGGGGACGCCGAGTTCGACGCCGCGCTTGGCGATGTCGGTCTTGGACCACTCGACGAAGGGCGCGACGAGGGCGATGTCGGTGTCGGGCTTCGTTCCGGCGTCGATGACGCCCTGAAAGGCGTCAAAGAAGGCGGGCCGACAGTCCGGATATCCCGAGAAATCCTCACTGTGTGCGCCGATGAAGACGGCTCCGCAGTCGTTGGCCTCGGCGTAGGAGACCGCCATCGAGAGGAGGTTCGCGTTCCGGAACGGGACGTACGAGGTCGGAATCTCGTCGCTGTCGGTGTCAGCGTCCGCTACCTCCATGGAGTCGTCGGTCAGCGACGACGCGCCGATCTGGGTGAGGTGGCCGGTTTCGACGTGGAGGAAGTCAGCCGCGTCGACGTGGTCGGCCAGCGCGCTGGCACACTCGTACTCCCGGTCCTCGGTGTTTTGCCCGTAGCTCGTATGCAGCAGGTACAGGTGGTCGTAACCGCGGGTCTGTGCTTCGTAGGCCGCCGTGGCGCTGTCCATGCCGCCCGAGGCGAGCACGACAGCGCGGGTGTCATCAATCATCTGTTGTCGGTCAGGTCAGTCAGGTGCCCGGTGCGTCGTTCCAGAGGTCGACGTGGAGTCGCGGCGTGTATCGGTAGCCGTGCTCCAGCGCGAGGTCAGCGACCGTCTCCCGGGTCGCTTCGAGCTGGTCTCGCGTCTGGCCTTCCGGCATCAGCAGCACGTCGTCGTCACGCACGCGGGTCGACGCGGCGTCGCGGAGTCGCTTGAGGAGGCGCTCGATTTCGGCCATATCCTCGCGCCCTGTGACGACGAACTTCAGTTGCGTGTCGTAGGTTTCGACGAGTTCGGCCAGCGTCGGCACGTCGAGCCGGCGCTCCTCGTGGCGGTCCGCCCACTCGCCGTTACCGTCGGGGTCGCGGTCGGCCGTCGGCGTGCTGGAGGCCAGTTTCGGGCTGACACTGGCGAGGTCGATAGGGGCGTCCGGGACGACGGTCCCGTTGGTCTCGACCGTCGTGTGATACCCCCGGTCGGTCAGCCGTGCCAGCAAGTCCTCGCTCGAATCGTGAATGAGCGGTTCGCCGCCGGTCAGGACGACGTGGTTGGCGTCGTACTCCTCGATAGCCGCGAGCACGTCATCGACGGTAAACCAGTCATGGGTCGGCTCCCACGAGGTGTGATAGGAGTCACAGAACCAGCACCGCAGGTTACAGCCGCTGGTCCGGACGAACACGCTCGGGACGCCCGCCAGTCGGCCCTCGCCCTGAAGGGACTGGAACAGTTCGTTGATGGGGAGGTCACCCGACTCTGCGTCGGCGTCGGTCCCCTCGATATCGACCCCGGGCGCGTCGTTTGCGACCGGCATCAGCGGATACAGAGTTCGCTTGTCTCCCGAACAGAGACGGCGACATCCGACACGGTCTCGGGGAGGCGGTCGGCGAGGCGCTGTTCCAGTATCGCCGCCATGACCTCGGCTGTCGGCGGGTGGTCGAGGACGACCACGGCGTCGCCGTCGCCGCTGGCGTCAAAGGCCTCGACCAGTGGGTCGCCGGCCTCAAGCAGGAAACGGTGGTCCCACTCGTCGATTACGTCCGTAATCTCGCCCTTGTCAACGACCCACCCCTCATCGGTGAGTTCGCCGGTGACGCGGACGGTTACTTCGTAGTTGTGTCCGTGCGGGCGCGAGCATTTCCCGTCGTGATGGAGCAATCGATGGCCCGCAGAGATCCGGAGCGGCCGGTCACCGCCGACGACGAGTTCGCGTTCGCCAGCGTCGGCGAGTGTGTTATCGGCCTTCGATAGTCGCTGAGACATATCACGGTATTATCGGTCGGTGGCTTAACTCTCACGGGAACTGGCCCGCAAGTGTCTCGGTAACACGGAACTGAGATAGAAGGGACTTCAGTAGTCATTCTCCGACAGTATGCGTGCAGTGGCGGACGCGCATCGAGAGCAAATAGACAGTAGCTAATCGGACAGCGTTCACCGCAGGATGGTGCTCAGCAATCTCCAAAGCCGGTTCCGCGTCTTAGTATGGGTGCCAGATTACTCAGAGATTGTTCCGTCGTCAACGGCCGCAAGTCGTCGGTTCATCGCTCGGAGATACTCGGCGGCAGCGTCGGGATCGTCGGTATCGAGCACGGTGTACACTTGCTCACAGCCGTGGAGCAACTGCGAGCGCAACTCACACTCCGGGAGTTTGTTCCGGCTGACCGTCTCGACCGTCGCAACCGTCTGCCGAGCCGTATCGAACTCCGCGCCGCTGATCGCCGTCTCTCCCTCTTCAGCGAGTTGTGTCAGCACCGCGTGTACGTCGCTGGGCAGATCTCTGGACACAGACGCTGTTAGGTATGCACAGTGATAACGGTCGTGTTGAATGCACAGCGGAAAACGCGGCACAAGCCCCAGACGACAGTTATGATTGCTTCCGAGATGCACTGACGGTGGTTTTAATCTGTCCTGTCCCTAGCGTGTACTATGACGACCGATCGGCTGTTATTGGTCGAAGACAGCGATTTTCTCGGGACACAACTACAGGACGCACTTCGGGGCTACAATTTCGCCGTCGCCGTCGTTTCGACTGCCCGTGAAGCAGCACGACACGTTGCCCAGAACGAGGTCGACTGTGTCGTAACGAACTACGACCTGCCGGATGAAACTGGTATTGCGCTGGCCAGGGATCTACCCGACTCACTGCCGGTCCTCCTGCTGACAACGACCGAACTGAAATCGATTGCGGCCGAGGCGCTGGAGGCCGGTGTAACCGATTTCGTGCACAAAGACAACATTGTCGGAGAGATGAATATCGTGGCCAATCGGGTCTCCGTGGTAGTCCGTGCAGGCCGGGAGTGACCTCGAAACACGGCAGTCGGCAGCGGTGGCCCATGTTGCGAGGGACTATCGGTGGCGAACATCGGCGTAAGGGATAGGTCACTGCAGCCCACAGAGTCGGGTGTGACACGACGTGCCGTCGAACGAGAGTTCGAACGTTACCTCTCGCAGTTCGTCGACGAGACGTACGCGGCGTTTGACGTGGCAGCCGTGCTACGCGGGTCAAACGGGAGCGGAGGCCGCGTTGCGGGCAAACTGCTGAACAACAGCCGCCCACTAGAGCGCCACGTCATCCGGCCGAAACTCCAGTCCTACCAGCAACAGATACTCGACCAGCTGGAGCCGGTGCTCGATTACGCCGCCACTGACGCGGCGTTCGACACCTATGCTGACGAAGTGCTGGCCCGGGACATCTACTGGGACGCGCTCCGGGACACCGTCCGTGGCGACCGACGAGACCAGATTCGGGAGCGACTGCTGGCCCGCCAGCAGTCGTTTGGCGATGACCTCGAACCGCTGGTGGCCGCCGACAGCGACGACTTCTGGACTGCTGTCACCGACGCATACGACCAAGAGATGGCGACGGATATTGTCCAGACACACTTCGAGTTCTCCGTCCCACTACAGGAGGACCAGAACGCCTTCGCCTTCGAACTAAGCATCGACCCCGGCGAGGTGCTGGGCGGTCTCGCACGGGCCCTCCCCACGCTCGATGTCGAGTTCACCGACGAGGCATTGCGGTCGATGCGACGGGCTGAACAACAGGTCATTCCGTCGGCGAAGGCTGACGTAGAACAGGCGTACGAGTCATAGAACCCTCGTCGCCGGATGTCGGTTTCTACAGTACGCGCTCCCGGCTGGTGTTCCTCAGAAGTTCAGTCCGAAAGTGGACACGACGGCCGCCTTGGCACGTGGACGGCCGTCGCGTCAGGTATTGGTGTTGGTGTTGACTGACGACGGCAGGGATGGTTTACTCACGTCGGCTCGGTCTCGGACTCCGCGAGACCGAATAGCATGGGAGCTTGGCAGCGAACGCCGGTGACAGCGTTCACATGCGGGCTTCAGTACGTAGACCAATCGACCTGCCATCGGTTTCCATGTACCCATATGGTAAATAACCTACGGAATATGTTACTTCTATACTGAGTAAATCATTATAGGCCGCCGTCAGCGACTAGAACACCGGAACGCAGGTGGGGTCGAAAATACTAGAAATCTGGTAATTCTTTGGCACAGGTCACGGGAGTCGAACGTGGCGGTGAAGCGGGCGGCGTCGCGTCAATCGCCGAAGGGCCAGTCTCCTGTAATCCGCATCCCTTCGGCGAGGTTCTGTGCTTCGAGCGCATCGGCGATCTCCGCGGGGTCTTTGTGAGCAGGCCGTGCAGAGTCGTCCGCAAGCGCCACAGCAAGTTCGGTTAGAAGGACGGCCTGTTCGCGGAACGTCCGGGGTTCCAGTTTGTCCAGCGTATCGGCGTGGGTGTGGCCCCAGCCACGTCCCTCGCCGCCGGTTTCGCTGGTCACGTGATAGCCGGGGACGCCCCGCTGCACGAACGGCCAGTGGTCGCTATGGGGGCCTTGCTCCGGCGTGAGCGAAATGGGGTGGTCAAAGCGGTCAGCCACGTCCTCGGCAGCGGCCGTAAGTGCGTCGAAGCCGTGAGTGTAACACTTCAACGTGCGACCCTGAACGACGCCGTCGAAGTTGAGCACGGCCGTTACGTCGTCGAGGGTAGTTTCGCCGGCCAGCCGATTCGAGCCGACAAGTCCGACCTCCTCGGCACCGAAGGCGACGAACTCCACGCGCGTCGCCAGTTCGTCCTCGCGGCCGGCCAGCGCGCGGGCCACCTCAACGACCATCGCCGTCCCGGCCCCGTTGTCCATCGCCCCTTCCGCGATGTCGTGGGCGTCGACGTGGCTGGTCACCAGCAGTCGCTCGTCCGTGTCCGGTCCCAGTTCGGCGTGGACGTTCTGGCTCGTCGCCTTGGGGGTCTCGCAGTCGACGCTGAGGGTGACGTTTTCTCCGGCGTATCGGCGAGCTAGCCGTGCGCCCGTCTCGCTTGCGACGCCGATAGCCGGAATCTCGCCGATTGGTGCGTCCGCGGTGCCGACGCTCCCGGTCGGTGGCAGCACGCCGTCGACGTGGTTACGGTAGATGAACCCCGCGGCTCCCGCCTCGACAGCGTGGTAGTACTTTTCGCGCCGGTGGATATACCGGTCGTACCAGTCGGGCACGTCCGAGCGGGCCAGCACTATCTGGCCCTCGCAGTCAGCGTCTTCGAAATCCTCTGGGAGACCGTGACCGACATCGACCAGTTCGCCGGTCACCTTGCCGGCCGGCGACCGCGGGAGGGCGATGGACTCGTGGGCCTGTGTCGCGACCGGCGACCCGCTGGCATGGACGGCGCTGTCGCCCCGCTCCCAGCCCTGTATCCCGAACTCAGAGAGCCGAGCGTCGCGGGCGTACGCCGCCAGCGCGTCTCGGGTCGCTTCTGCGGCCGCCCGTTCGCCGCCGCTGCCCGCCATCCTGTTCCCGATGTCGACCAGCGTCTCCAAGTGGTCCCACCCGACCGTGCTGGTGAACGTTTCTCCGATCCAGTCAGTGTCGTCCATACGTCTCGGTGGGGCCGTGCCGGCTTTGAAATTGGGGGTCGCCGAGCCGAAATCGGCGGCGGTTACGACGACGCGAGCGGGCCGTATCGACTGGTGAGTCCATATCCAAGAACAGCCAGTGCAGTGACAGCGAGGCCGAAGCAGAGCAAGGAAAGAAGCAAATCAAGCGGCGTGACGGCTATGACCGGCTGGTTCAGGAGGCGATAGGACGCCGAAAGGAGCCCACTACCGAGAGCACTCGCGGCGAGGAATCCGCCGAAACTGGCGAGCCCGACGGCAAAGGCGGCGACAGTGTAGTACCGCTTGGACAGGTCGCGCCGCGTGGCGTCGACGTACACCAGCGCGGCGGCGGCCGGCGACACGAACAGGGCGACAACAACCGGGAGGAGGGTCATATCCGGGATGTGGCTGCGAGTCTACATAAAATCGGCTCCCAAGAGCTGACCCACCACCACCACAGCGGCCGCCGTCCCCGGTATTTTATCCGGGGCCCGCGAAGCCGGCCCATGCGCGCGGCAGTGCTTGAGGCGTACGGCGAACCGCTGGCCGTCCGGGACCGCGACCCGCCGACGCCGAACCCGGACGGGGCCGTCGTCGCGGTCGAGGCGTGTGGGATCTGTCGGAGCGACTGGCACGCCTGGCAGGGCCACGGCGACTGGGCCGACGACGACGTGCCGATAGGGCAGGTGCTGGGTCACGAACCGGCGGGTCGCGTCACCGCAACGGGCAACCAGGTGACGACAGTGTCGGTCGGCGACCGCGTCGTCGTGCCGTTCAACCTCGGCGACGGGACCTGTGGCTACTGCCGGAACGGTCACGGCAACGTCTGTACAGACGGGTGGGCGCTGGGCTTCGAATCCGATGCGCCGGGCGCGTTTGCCGAGCAGGTCGCCGTCCCGCAGGCCGACTACAACCTCGTGGGGCTGCCCGACGGCGTCAGCTTCGACGCCGCGGCGGCGCTTGGCTGTCGATACGTCACAGCGTTCCACGCACTGGCCCATCGGGCCGATATCGCCGCCGGGGACCGCGTCGCGGTGCATGGCTGTGGCGGCCTCGGGCTGGCAGCCGTCCAGATCGCGTCGGCACTGGGTGCGAGCGTCATCGCCGTCGACATCCGGGACGAGCCGCTGGCGATGGCCCGTGACGCGGGCGCAAGCACCGTTGTCGACGCCAGCGCTGTCGAGGACGTGCCGGCGGCCATCGAGGGCGAAACGGACGGCGGCGCGGAGGTGTCCGTCGATGCGCTGGGCCGAGCCGAGACCTGTCAAAACAGCGTTCGGAGCCTCCGCCCACGGGGGACACACGTTCAGGTCGGGCTGACGACCAACGCCGAGCGCGGCGAGGTGGCGCTGCCGACCGACTGGATTACCCGCTGGGACATCGACGTGCTCGGCTCTCGCGGGATGCCGCCGTCGCGGTACGACGAACTCCTCCGACTGGTCGCTGACGGGCCGCTCGACCCCGGTGCGCTCGTCACTCGCCGAGTCGCGCTAGAGGCGGTTTCGGAGCGGCTGGCGGCGATGACCGACTACGGAACCGACGGCATCGAACTGGTGACAGAGTTCGGTCGGTAGCGGGTACGCTTTTCCCGCTTCAGCCTGACCACCCAAGCATGTCCGACATACTGCGTGACGCTGTCGTCAACCCAGTCCGGGACGCCGTCCCGTTTCTGGTCATCACCGTCCTGTGGGTTCTCGTGATGCTCGTCCTCTACGGCCTCTTTCTCGTGACCAAGCCGGGCAATATCACCTACGACGCCTGGGTCCACGCGACGGTGTTTGTCGTTCCAGCTATCGGGTTTCTGGGGCAGGTACTCCAGCAGGCGCTGTCAGGCCAGCACCGGGCCTGAGCGGCCCCCGTCACTTCCAGGGGTTCGGGACCAGTTCTGCTTGCACCGTTGCACCGACAGCGAGATGCGTGTCGGTCGTCGGCTCGGCGATACAGAGCAGGACGTAGCCGTCCGCCAGATGCCGGTCCTTGAGCGCCCGCGGCGGGCGGTGATGGACCACGTCGCCGGACAGCAACCGAGCAGTACAGGTCCCACAGGCGCCAGTCCGACAGCCAAAGGGCAGCCCGATATCCGCGGCCGCCGCGGCATCGAGTATCGTCTCACCGTCCGGCACCGCAATCGTCTCGGTGCGCTCACTGTCCCGCCAGTCCAGCAGGACCTCGGTCATCGGCTGTCCAGCCACACCATGGTCATTTCCACACGTCGCTGGTGCAGTCCCCGTCGGGCCACCGAATCTCGTGGGCACGAGCAGGGCCTTCGGGGAGGTCGCCGAAATCCACGAGGAAATCCCGATCCAGCGACATCGTTCCCGTTCGCGGGTCCACGTCGGCTTTGAGCATCACTGACCCCTTCTCGGCTTCCTCGGGGAAGAACTGGTTGTCCCACGAGGAAAACAGTGAGGTCGTCCAGTACAGCCGCTCGCCGTCGAGCGAAAGCTGGAGCATCTGCGGACCCGCGACGATATCACGACCCTGAACCTGTTCGATGTCGCCGAAGTAGCCGCCAATAGAGATGGAATCCGCCTTTCGGGGGTTGGAGGGGTCCGAGATGTCGTACATCCACACCTCCCCGTGGAGCCAGCTCGACCCGAAGAGGTAGCGGTCGTCCATCGAAATGAGGATATCCGTCACCAGTGCCGGCACCGGCATGTCCCAGCCTTCGTGCTCGCGGTCGTCGAACTCGATGACCGGCTCGGCGTGGTATCTCTCGTCTGACTCGTGGAAGTGAATGATATTCGAGGACAGCGCCGCGCCAACGTAGCCGTGGGTGCTCTCGGGCGTGTGCAAAAAGCGGGCTTCCAGCGGAATCAGGCCGTCCTCGCCAAGGTCGATGGTCTGCTCGATGACACCGTCTTCCCAGTCCCAGAAGTTGAGCCGCTGGCCGTACTTCCCGTCCTTGACATCGTCCAGATCGAAACCGGGGTAGTAGGTTTTCGGGGCCGCCCACTCCGTAGACAGCATCACGTTCTGGCGGGGCTGATACCAGTAGTCGTAGTTCATCTCGATCTCGCCGGGCGGGTCCCACCGCCCCTGCACCTCGAAGTCGTCGTTCAATTCGAGGAATCCACCGGGGAGGTCGCCGTCAGCATCGCCGAGCATGGAAATCAGAATCTCACCGTCGGGGATGCAGTGGACGGTATGGGGCGCGGAGAGGTCGTGCTCGTACACCTCTTCCGGTTCGATGACTTTCGTCAGTTCGGGGTCGCGGCGCTCCTTTGTGTCGACGATGTGGATGCGCGAGGACCGCTGGCCAGGAATGACGAGATGCCGGCGCTCCAGCCCGTCCATATGACACGAGGAGGAACAGGCGTTCCACCCGAAGTGGTGGAGTTCATCGCCCTTGTTCGGCATCTGGACCCGATTGATTATTTCGCTGTAGGTGTCGGAGTCGGGATCAAGGTCAACGACAGCCAGAAAGTCCGGTGCGTCGACATCCTGACCGACGTGAAGCCCCATCACGTACGCGGTCTGTTCGGGTTCGGCCGCCTCGATGGCGGCCTGCGGAGTGGCATAGCCCGGCCCTTCGTGATCGTGGTCATGGTGGTCGTGTGTCTCGCTCTCGGCTGGCTGCTCTGCATCACTCATGCGTGTTAGTTACAGACACATTACATTTTAGCAACGTGTTCCGGCTGAAACAGCCGCTATATGCGTCGCGGTAATGGTGGTGTCCGGAGCGATGGACGGACCACCGCTGGCTTCACGCCAGTTGTCGCCAGCTCCAGGTCGGTTCCCAGCCAAGCAGCCGCTCAGCTTTCGTCGTGTCAATGAGCGCCGTGTAGGGGCTTCCGTCGTCGCCCGTTTGGCCCCGGTAGTCAGCGTCGGAGTACAGCTCCGCCGCGAGTTCAGCGCTCGGTGTCTCAGCGCTGGTGTCCGGAGCCGATACCCAGAGCCGCTCGTGGCCGACGAACGACGCCTCGATGGCTGCCTCAACGAGCGCAACGGCGTCTGTGACGTGGACATAGCCACAGAGCGTGTTGCGCTGGGTGTGGAAATGGTCAGAGTTCCGAAGTCCGGCGAGGGTACGGTCGGCCTCGACAAACGTCTCCTGAGCCAGGTCATCGTCAACGACCCACGGGAACCGAAGCGATGTGATGGTCTCCGGCGCGTCCGTACTCCGGCGAGCGAACCCGTCGGCGGCGACCTCCAGTGTCTGCTTCCCCATTGCATACGGGTTCGATGGCGTGAGTCGGTGGTCCTCGTCAATCGGGAGGTAGTCGACTGTTATCAGGTCCGGTTCGAACCCGCCGCCAATAGCGCTGAAACTCGACGCCAGCGCAACCGTGTCGATTCCCAGTTCGCCAGCGGCCTCCAACACATGATAGCTGGACATGACGTTGCTCTCGTAGGTCCGGTATCCCGGCGTCTGGTCGGGCGTGGGAATCATTCCGAGGTGGACGACAGTGTCGGCATCGCTCTTTGCGAGTGCACCGTACACCTCGCCCGCATCGAGCAGGTCAGTCTTGATGTACGCGTCCGAGTGTGCCTCGTCGCACTTGCCACGGGAGAGGTTGACCGTTCGATACCCGGCTGTGGTCAGATGGTCGAGGACGTGCTTGCCAATGCGGCCGTTGCCACCGGTGACGGCGACCGATTCAGGCATGCGAGGGTATGCAGCAGACAGGCCCAAAGGGGTTCCGCCGGAACACGTCGCCGCCAGTCGTCACGCCCCAGCAAGCGCCTTCCGAACGGCGTCCTTGATCGGCGTCTGGTGGATTGGCACGGCATCCTGCAGGTCCATTTCCGGGTCGACCGTGACCGGGTTCCGCATACTCTCGGCCAGCGGCCGAGCGATGGCGTACTGTACGTCTGTCGTGAATCGAAGCCAGTGCGAGGACAGGCCCGGCGTCATCACTGGCACGGGGACAATAAACACCCGCTTGCCCTTCTCGGCGGCGGTAAGTTTCAGCAGCGACTCGTAGGACCACACCGATGGCCCGCCGATGTCATAGGTCTCGCCACGGGTCTCGTCGGCATCGAGTAACTCCACGAGGTAGCTGATAGCGTCGTCGACGCCGATGGGCTGACACGGCGTTCGGACCCACTTGGGAACGAGCATCAGCGGCAGGCGGTCGGTCAGGTCGTCGACGATCCGGAAGCTCGCGCTCTCCGGGCCGATGATGACCGCCGCCCGGAGCACTGTCAGGTCGAACGACCCCTCCGCCAGCACCGATTCGACTTCGCGCCGCGACGCCAGATGTGGCGAGAGATTCTCCTCGTCGCCGCTGATGCCGCTGAGATAGACAACTCTGTCGACGCCCGCAGCCGACGCGGAGTCCGCGAACCGACGGGCGTAGCGACGGTCTAACTCGGCAAAGTTCTCGGAGGTGAGCGAATGGATAAGATAATACGCGACATCGATATCATCACAGAGGCCATCAAGAGAGTCCGGTTCGCCGAGGTCGCCCTCAAACGGTTCAACCCCCTCGGGAAAGGACTCTTCGCTCGCGCTCCGGGAGAACGCCACCACATCGTGGCCTGCGTCGTCCAGGGCACGAACCAGTCGCCGTCCAATGAATCCGGTCGCACCCATAACGAGCACACGCATGTGTTCGTACCTTGGGTCGGAACCCCAAGGACGTTGCGGCGATTCCCGTGCAGTTCTGTCGATGTCCGGGACCACAGAACGAGACACGTGGTCTATGCAGTGGGTCGCAAAAAGCGGGCGGCGAGGGATTTGAACCGAGTGGAGACGGTCGCCTTCGCTTCGCTCGGTCGCTGCGACTCCCTGATTCGAATCTTCGCTGCCGGTTCACTCACAGTCTCGCTGTTGCTCGGCAGGTTCGTTACACGGGCGGCGAGGGATTTGAACCCCCGACCATCTGGTCCGGAACCAGGCGTTCTGTCCGCTGAACTAGCCGCCCACAGAAAACGGTATCAGACTGTCCGTCTTAACGGTTGTGAACCGTCAGGGTGACTCGCCGGTCTCGATAGTGAACTCGCTGGTCGGGTACGCGACACAGGTCAGGCAGTACCCCTCTTCCATGTCGTCATCCATCAGCGAGTCGTTGTTGCTGTGGCGAATGTGGTCCGTCGCCGGGCCGTCCTCAATGTGGCCGGCACAGGAGATACACTGGCCTTCGCGGCAAGCGTAGGGAAGGTCCCAGCCTTCCTCTTCGCCGGCGTCGAGAATCGTCTCGTTGTTGGCGACCTCGATTGTCTCGCCTTCCTTGGCGAATTCGATTTCGTAGTACTCGACCTCGTCGTCGGCGATGTCGTCGGGGTCGAAGCCTTCGTCTTCTTCTTCGACCGCTTCACCTTCGCCAAGTTCGCCTTCGGCCTCACCAGCCGGAATCGCTACGGCACCGCCACCACCGATAGAGCGGTTGTACGGCTCCGCAAAGTCAGTCTCGGGGACTGTCGCGGCCCGCTGCTCAAGGACCTCCTGGGAGATGTCTTCCGGTGCCTCCCAACCGGTCCCTTTGGCGTAGTGGAGCGCGACCACTATCAGGGTGAGCGTGGCCCCGGCGGCGAGTCCAACGAGTTCTACCATGTGCACGGCTATGGAATACTGGTTTAATTAGCTGTTGTTTCAGCGCGCGAGCACCGTCGACACCGCTTGACGAAGCAGCCCTCGGCACAGAACGGGGGCGCAGAAAGCAACCGCAATCGGCGGCAGGCTACTCCCGTCGTGGGACCTCGTGACGACCGAAGCCGTATCGGAGTCGGCTGGCGAGGCGGCGCGCGAAGCGACCGTCGTCAGCCCGCGAGCCGAACCGCTCGGCCAGCGACTGGTAGATGAGCGGCACTGGAACTTCCTGTTCGAGCGCTTCCTGTACGGTCCAGGTACCAGTCGATCCACCCTCCACTCGGTCGGCCACGTCGCCGAGGTCATTGCCCTCCTCGCGGAACGCCTCCTCACAGAGCTCCAGCAGCCACGAGCGGATGACAGCGCCGTTGTTCCACGTGTTGGCGACTGATTCGAGGTCGAGGTCGTACCGGCCGTTAGCCAGTAGTTCGAAGCCTTCGCCGTAGGTCTGCATCAGCGCGTACTCGACGCCGTTGTGAATCATTTTGACGTAATGCCCGGAACCCGCCGGCCCCATCCGGTCGTGGCCGTCCGGTCCGGTCGCAACGGCATCGAAAACAGGGACCAGTTCGTCGTAGGCCCACTCCGGGCCGCCGACCATCAGCGAGAAGCCCAGATCTGCACCGGCGGGACCGCCAGAGGTCCCACAGTCGAGGTATGCCGCGTCGGTCGACTCGGCGCGCCGGACCGAGTCCTCGAAGTATGAATTGCCGCCGTCAACCACGACGTCATCGCTGTCGAGTGTCGGAGCCAGTTCATCCAGCGCGGCGTCGACCGGGTCCCCGGCCGGGACCATCAGCCAGATCCGTTTCTCCGAGCCGAGTTTCCCCGCGAGATCCGCGATGGACGATGCCGGTCGAGCACCGGCGTCTGCCGCGTCAGCGACGCTCTCCTCGTCGATATCGAAGACGACGACTTCGTGGCCGGCTTCGAGTACGCGGTCGACGACGATGCGGCCCATGCGTCCGAGTCCAATGACGCCAAGTTCCATACCGAGGAGTCGCCGACCGAACAGGTAGGGGTTGCGGTTCGACAGAAAAGCGTGGCACGAACACCATCCGTGCCGTCGTCAGTCCTGACGCCGTCGTCAATCGGCTGTCCCGGAAACGGCCCTGAGAGAATCGCCATGAGTCCTGTCCCGTACTGCACCAAGTATTCCAGCGCTGGAACGCAAAAAATTCACGGAATACACTCACATCAGCCGTGCCAACCCGGGGACCACCGCCGTTTTGTTCCGGCCACACTTGGTGGGGATATGGACGACCGCATACGCGAACACGCCCGGATTCTTGTTGACTGGAGCGCTCGCATCGACGCGGGCGACGACGTGGTGCTGGCCGTTGAGGACGGTGCCCACGACCTCGCAGTCGCCGTGGCCGAACAGCTGGGCGACCGCGGCGCGAATCTTATATCGACGTACCAGTCAGACGAACTCACACGGGCCTATCTGCAGGCGCACGACGGGTCGTTTACCGAGAACCCAGACTACGAACTGGCACTGTACGAGCGAGCCGACAGCGTGCTGTTCCTGAAAGGGTCACGGAATACCACCGAGACGGCCGACGTGGACAGCGACCAGCGGCAGGCGTACTCGACGGCTCGACAGGAAATCAGAGAGGCTCGGCTGGATACCGACTGGGTATCGACACAGCATCCGACACGGGCGATGGCCCAGCAGGCCGGAATGGCGTACGCCGAATACAAGGATTTTGTCTACGACGCGACGCTACGGGACTGGGAGGCGCTGGCGGATGAACAGGCTCGTCTGAAGGAGATTCTGGACGACGGTTCGGAGGTCCGTATCGTCGCGGACGGCACTGACATCACGCTGTTCATCGATGGCCGTATCGCCGTCAACTCCGCCGCCAGCGTGGCCTACGACTCCCACAACCTCCCCTCCGGCGAGGTGTTCACCGCGCCCCACGATACCGCCGGCGTCGTCACCTTCGACGTGCCGATGACGATACAGGGTCGTCGCGTCAAAAACGTCGAGCTGACGTTCAAAGACGGCGTCGTCGTCGACTGGTCGGCCGAACAGGGCGAGGCAGTCATCGACGAAATCATCGGGACCGACAGCGGCTCCCGCCAACTGGGTGAACTCGGTATCGGGATGAACCGCGGCGTCGACCGCGTCACCGACAATATCCTCTTCGACGAGAAGATGGGCGGGACAGTCCACCTCGCGCTCGGCCGCGCGTACGATGCCTGCCTGCCCGAGGGCGAGTCCGGCAACGACAGCGCCGTCCACGAGGACCTCATCACGACGATGGGCGAGGGGTCGCGGCTCGAAGTCGACGGCGAAGTCATCCAGCAAGACGGCATGTTCCGCTGGGAAGACGGTTTCGAGGGGTAGCGTCGCGGGACTGCGGTGCTGTGGGCCGGGAATAGATGTCATGATTCTGTGGGCCGGGAGCGCCCTCTGTGGCGCGACCCGGGGGAGGGCAGGTTTGCCGGCGGTTGTAGCGCTGTTACTGTACCGCGAGCGGAGCGAGCGGTTTCACTCCGAGCGCGGCCGCAGGCCGCGACTCGGAGGTTGTTTTTAGGGTAGATTTTTACAAAGGGGGTTCCCGCAGCGCCGCAGGCGCGAGGAAACCCCCTGCAGTAAAAAGGTACTTCAGATTGCGAGGAACTGCGACACCAGCCACTTCGTGAACGTCCCAGTAATAGCGCCGATCCACGAGAGCACCACGAAATGCATGTACGTGTTGGCGTTGTGGCCGCCGTCGACGGTCCGGATCATCAGGGACGACAGCATCGCGCCGAACATGATGATGATGATAAGCAGGAACTCGATGAGCGGGATGTTGTAGACGCTGGTGTTGATAAGCGAAGCAGCGTCGAGCCGGCTCCCGGTGCTCAGGTTGAGCGACATATCGGCGAGGATGTTGACGACCTGCAGGCCGATGAAGAAGGCGAAGGTCGATGCGGCGGTCATCCCGTAGAGGAGGCCAACGAGGGTGGTCGCCGCTTGCTTGCGCTTCTGCCGGAGTTGCAGCACCTGATTCATGTTCTCGGAGATAAGCTCGCCCAGTTGCTTGGGAGACCCACCCATCTCGCGGCCGATGAGGTACATCTCGGAGAAGGTCTGGATGAGATAGGAGCGGCAGTCCGCGGTGAAAAAGCGCCAAGCAGAGGTTGGCTCGATTCGCATATTCAGTCGTTTGTAGAGATTATCGATGTTGGGCGAGAGTGCGCCGAAGTCCTTCTTGCGGAGGGTGCGAAGCACCGCACCGGTGGTAGACTGCTTTGCGCCTTCGGTCGCACCGAGCGCACGGATGAAGTTCGGGAACTCCGAATCCCGGTCCTTGATACGCTGTTCTTCCTGTCGGAAGACGAGACCGGGGATGAGCATCGGGGTGATTGGCGCGGCGGCGTACAGCGGCAGCGGCACTTCGTCGAACATGAAAAAGAGGTCGTTCAGCGTGATCGGCGAGATGCCGAGCATCCCGCCCAGCGTGATGAACACGAGCAGCATCGACAGCCCCACGCCGGCAGCCATCGATCTGTTGAGTTTGGACTCAATCGGCGACGGGTAGTCGACCGGATGGAACCACACCGGGTCGTAGGGAGCCATCGAGCGGACAGCGAGGTAGAAGCCGGTCTGGACGAACACGAACATCACGATGACGGCGCTGACGGTCATCGTCGGGTTCGTCCCGGTCAGCACCGGAAGGACGACGGCGAACACAAGCGCGAACGTCATCGACAGAATCATCGACAGGTAGAGGTCTTTCATCACTTCGAGGCTGTCGAGTGAACTCTTGTACACCGTCGAGTAGTGCTGGATGATCTGCTCCTGTTCGGTCAGGAGGTAGTCGTCGAGTCCCTGTCCGGCCCCGAGCGTGTACGCGAGGCGGTCAAAGAAGTCCGAAACTGCGCGGCTCGGGACCTGTTTGGCGCGGCGACGACAGGCGTCGTCGAGGCTCAGGTTCCAGGTGTCGACGAGCTGGACGATGCGATGCATCTCCATCGCGAGTTCGCCGTACTCGTCTTCCTCGGCTAGCGTTCGGAACACCTCCATCCGGTCAATCTTCGTCGTCGCCAGCACGGTCATGTGCGTAATAAGCAGGTGAAACCGGTTGTTGAGTTCGCGCTTGCGCTGGCTCAGGAGGATCTTGGGGTAGAAAATCGCCGATGCCATCACCAGGAACCCAAGCAGGGGGATCGGTGCTCGGACTGCAATGGGCTGCTCCAGCAGCAGGGCGACGACCGTAGAGATAATGAAGAAGCCGACGGCTGGCAGCAGGATGAGAAAGAGATACCGCTCCAGCGGGATCGTCATCTGGCGGTAGGACTCAACGAGCGACTGGATCGTCTCGGTTATCGTCAGATCGATGTTGCTCTCGGCTTCACCCTGTGACATTGTTAGTCGGGCCTGGCCATATTGAACGGAATCCCTTCGACACCGTCGCGCTGGAAGTCCGAGATGAAGTCGTTGACCTCGTGATACCCCAGAATTCCCTCCTGCATGGCCCGCTCGATGAGGTTCGCACGGAACTCGAGGTCGTCGTAGATGTCACGCGTATCCTCGTAGCCGAGCAGGGTCGCGATCTGCTCTTCGAGGACGAAGGAGTTGTTCATTCCCTGGAAGATGATTTCGTCCTCGACGGGGTCCCAGTTGAACACCTGCCGAGTGACGACACCGTCCATCTCCTTGGAGTAGCCCTCGATTTCCTGAACGCTCGTCACGCGGCGAAGGACCTGGTCGCCCTGCTTGACGCGGTTCTGGAACAGCGCCACGTCGGCCACGTCCATGAACGTCTCGGGGACGTTGATCGGTTCACCGGTGAAGCGCTGAATCATCGAAACGATGTCGCTCGCGTGGAAGGTCAGCATCACCGGGTGGCCGGTCTGGGCGGCCTGGAACGCCATCCGTCCCTCCTCACCACGAACCTCACCCACGATGATGTAGTCGGGGCGAGAACGTAGCGCGGCGGCGACCAGGTCGAACATGTCGATGCTGGTGCCCTCGTCTTCACCCTCACGAGTGAGGAGTTGCTGCCAGGTGTTGTGCGGGGGAAGCACCTCGGCGGTGTCCTCTGCGGTGTAGATCTTTGCGTCGTCAGGAATGAACGAGGTGATCGCGTTCAGCGTCGTCGTCTTCCCGGACGCCGTCTCCCCGACCACGAACACCGTCTGCTCGTTCTCCAGACAGAGCCAGAGATACGCGGCCAGTTGCGGCGACAGCGTCATCCACTTGGTAATCTGGAAGACAGACAGCGGGACATCATCGCCCTGACGAATCGTGAGCGAGGGACCCTTCAGGCTCACGTCGTCGGAGTAGATGAGGTTCAGACGCGACCCGTCCGGGAGCGTCGAGTCGACAATGGGGTCCGAGTCGGAGACCGGGTCGCCCATCCGCTCGCCCATATTGCGGAGCCACTGGTCGAAGGCTTCCTCGCTCTGCCACTCGACCGTCGTTTCCAGCATACCGTAGACGCCGTGGTCGACGTGGCATTCGCTACGGCCGATAACGTGAATATCCTCGTTGGCCGGGTCGCGCATAACCGGTTCGAGCGGGCCGAGACCGACGATATCGCGGTTCAGCCGGTAGAGGATGTTCTCGTAGGTCTCCTGTGTGACTTCGACGCTGCTCACGTCGGTAAGATTCGACAGGCGGGTAAGCACGCCGTTTTCGCTGTCCTCGTCCCGGACCTTCGTGGTCTCCTGCAGGAGTTCCTCGATGCGGTCGTCGAACTGGGCCTCGTTTTCGGGCGCGGGCTTGTTGACGCTACGCTGGAGCAGGCGGTTCCGGACCTTCCCGAAGACGGCCCGCTCGTCCTCATCAAGTTCCGGCTCAATGGCGTAGTACTTCATGTCCTGACCCACGTCGCCGTAGATATGACAGAAGATAGGGCCACCGACCGGGTACAGCACGTTCGGCCGATTCGTCTCGTAGTCGTCGTCGGCCTCGTCGATGAGCATCGGGAACTCACCGGTGATCTGTTTGAACTTCTTCAGGTGGTCCCGCAGGTGGGGCCGCCGCGCTGCCATCTGTCGAAGTTCGTCCGACGGTTTCGCACGTCCGTGGTCTGTCATATCTTAGTCACCTCTAGGCGACACTGCGCGATTCGATGACGATGCCGGTTCCCGAGCGGACCGAGAACCCGATGGTGTCACCGACCTGTTCGCCCATGCCGGCAAATCGGAGAACGTTGATCTGCCGGCGCACGTCGTTCCCGACCTCGATCATCTCCAGTTCGATGAACACGTCAGCGATGGCCCGGAACGGACCGATAGCCTCCTCATCCAGCGTCGATGGATCGACAGTGAGCATGATGCATTTACCCTGTGAAATGACGTCCCGGAAGTAGGAGATAACCTCCAGAGCGGCCTGTCGCTCCTCGTTTTGCCGGACGAGGGCCTCGAACTTGGGGTCGTTCCTGAGGATAGCGTCGAAGGTGTCGATGACGACGACGTCGGCGTCCCACATCACCTCGGCCTCCATCAGCCGCTTGAGGAGCTCCTTCCGGTCGGACTGTTCGTCACCGCCGGTAAGGGCGTTCGATTCGCCGATGTCGGCGTGCAGGAACAACACGTCCTCATCGAGGATGTGGTCGACCATGTCATACGACAGCGAGTGCATCTGGTCGAGGAAGCTCCCGACAGTGAGTTCCGTCGAGAGGTAGGTCACTTCGTGGCCCTCTTCACAGAGGCCGTAGGTGAACCGCTGGCTCATGGCGGATTTGCCGGCGCCGTAGTCACCCTCGACGAGGATGATGCTGCCGGGTGGGATACCGCCGCCCAGTTCCTTGTTCAGCCGGTCGTGGTCGTCCAGTCCGAGCGAGAATAGGTCAGTACTTGCGATACTCATGTGTTGAACTCGAACACCTCCTCGTCGCCGTTGACGATGAGTTTGAGCCGGTGGTCGCCGCCACTGAGGCTGCCGTTGATGTCGATGCGAACGACCTCACCGGGCCGCCAGCTGTTGCCACCGTTTGGCTCCAGCGTTACCGTGTAATCACTGGCGAAGGTCCCATCGACGAACACATCTATCTGTCCGGGGACTGGAGCTAACGTCTCTGAACCGGTGTTTTTGACGTGAACCGTGATTGTGTTCGCGCCGCTGTCGTAGATGGTGTCGCTACCGCTGTCGGAAATGATTTCCACGTCGGTTCGGACGTCGCTGCTCACGTCTAACCCCTGTTCCGAAACAGCGTTGCTCAGTTCGCCGATACTGCTCGTAAAGACGCCAGCCACGCTCGCGGCGATAGCCATCGACGCGATGAACAGGATCAGGTGTGAGACGGAGACGCTCGCCATGTTAGCTCACCACCATCGTTTCGGCGATGCCGTTCTCTGTGACGACTTTCACCCGGTCGGGCTGACTACTGAGTGAGGTGACGGTAATCTCTAACCGCTCCTGTGACGCCCAGATGTCCGTCGAACCGTCACCGTCGACCGTCGTGCCGTAGCCTGTGCGGTAATCGTTGTCGACCAGCAGGTCGGTCGCTTCGACCGACAGCGTCTCGGAACCGGTGTTGTCGACGGTCACGACAAGGTTGTCGTTCCCGCTGCTGTTCCACGTCGCCGACACAAGCGAGATATCGGTGTTTTGCTGGTCGAGGAGCCGGTCGCGCTGGTCCTCGCGGGCGTCGTTGACGCGTTCGAAGCCGTTCGCGGCTGCGGAGTAGAACATCCCGAAGCCGATGAACGCGGCCACGAAAATGACGGCTGCCGAGCCGCTAACGCTGAATCCCATCGGAACCACCCCCCACCAGTTTCGAGAGCGCAACGGCGTCAGCGCCGCTGTCACTGTCAAGCTGTGAGATGTAGTGCAGGCTCTCCGTGTGGTGGTCGATAGACAGCCCATCCCCGGTGTCGTTCACGCCGTCGAAGCCGCGGAGGTACTCCTTGAGCTGGTCCGCGACCGACTCGTCGATCCAGTCGATAGTCTCATAATAGTCGATAGCGCGAGCCGTCTCACGGTAGCCCGAGTGCTGGACCAGGAACTCGAGCCACTCGACGATGATGAGGTCCGCCGCGAACCCTTCCGGCATCGTCGCCAGGTAGGGTTTCCCGTCATCGTCCGCGTCCGAGCCGTCGTCTGCCGTTGCCGCATCACCGCTGCCGGTAGCCGCGGTGTCAGTCGATTCCGGCTCTGGTTCAGGCTCTGGCTCTGCGGCCGGTTCCGGCTCTGGCTCGGGTTCAGGCTCCGCGGCCGGCTCAGGCTCCGGTTCCGGCTCTGGGTCCGGTTCAGGCTCTGGTTCGGCTTCCATAGCTTCCGTCTCGGCCTCATCAATCCCATCGTCCTCGATGACCTCGTCGAAGAGGTCGTCGTCTTCCAGCCCGCCCGCGTCGCCGTCCGAATCGTCTTCGCCCAGCAGATCATCGCCTTCGTCGGCCAGCAGGTCGTCATCGTCGTCAGCAAGGAGGTCATCGTCGTCCGATTCGCCCTCAGGTTCCTCGCCCTCTGCCCACTCGGCGTCGCCGGACTCGTACTCGTCTTTGAGCTCTGCGAACGATTTGCCGCCGTCACCATCGTCGCTGTCCTCGTCCATACTCTCCCCGTCGTCCATGCTCATCCCATCGTCCATGCTCATGTCGTCCTCCGTGTCGTCGAAGTCGTCGAACTCCTCGTCGAACGACCCGCCGTCGTCCTCGAAGCCGCCCATGTCGTCGCCGCCGTCATCGGGAAACATATCGTCGACACCGCCATCGTCCATCGACATATCACCGCCAGTGTCATCCGTCAGGTCTTCGTCGAAGAACCCTTCTGCGTCGGCGTTGGCGACATCGTCGTCGATGTCCTCCTCGGTATCGTCACTCCCGTCGTCGTCGAACAGGCCGAAGGAGCCGCCGCCTTCGCCCATGCCGCCCATGCCGCCGTCGACATCATCGGCGAAGGGGTTGACGCCACGGGTGACCATCTCGTAGATGTCGAGCAGCTTCCGGACGTTCTCCTCGGTTTCTTCGACAGATTCGGAGATGCTCTCGTTTTCCGTCCGCACCGTGTTGACCGTCGAGGAGAGGCTACCGACCTCGTTTTCCAGTTCGTCGAGTCGGTGTTCCAGCTCGTCAGTGTCAGGCCCGCTCGCGTCCTCCATATCGCCGAACTCGTCATCACCGAACCCACCCATGTCGTCGCCGTCGTCGTCGAGGCCGCCGAGGCCACCGAGATCGTCGCCACCACCGCCGAGATCGTCGCCACCGCCACCGTCGTCACCCATCAGGCCGCCGCCGTCGGCCATCCCGCCGCCACCGTCGTCGCTTGCGTTCTCGCTCTCGTCGTCCGATAGAATCGAATCGAACATATTCTTGATGCTCATACCAACCAGCCCGCCGGTCAGCAGAACAAAGAGGGCGGGTGCCAGTCCAGCCAGTTCCGGTGAGACGGCTGGAGCCAGTGGCACGAGAGCGAGACTACTCATCTCTTGTATCTCACGCTTTTTCTACTCTTGAATATTCCCCTTAGCGTATCATATTTGATAATAATATCCCATTTTACCAGCTCAGATGGGGTAAATTAACGATCCAAGTACTAGCCTGTTACATTTCAGATTAATTTCGAGCGGAAAGCCGGGGAACAGAGTGTGGCAGTGCGGCCCCGGCAGACGAACGGCTGTCACTCGTCTGACGCCAGACGTTAGACACGATTACTGCTCGCAGACATTACAGTGTTATCGAGTCCGTGTTCGCGCTTTTGACAACGAAGTTGCCAGTGTCCGCTTCGAGTTTGACGGACCGGCCGTGGTCGCCACCCAGGTCTTCGCCGACAACGGGAACGCCGTGTTCGTCCAGCGTCTCGCGCACCTTCTTGGCGTTGCGCGAACCGATAGAGGATCCGTTCTCGGAGAAGTCGAGCATATCGCTCCCGCCAGCGATTTTGGCCTCCATGGCCTCCGTCGACGCCCCGGCATCCGCCATGGCCTCGATGAGTGCTTCGATGCCCGTGTCCGCGAACTTCGCATGGTTGCCGCCGTCGATATCAGCCGCCGACGGAAGCATGACGTGGACGAGTCCGGCCACCGTGTTACGGGTATCATATATTGCGATCCCGATACAGGAGCCCAGTCCGCTTGTGGTTAGCATGGCCGGCTCTGTGGTCACCTTGTACTCCGCGATGCCGACTTTGATGCGCTCGGGCGTACTTTGTTCGGGACTCTCTGTTTGGCTACCATCGTATACTTTCATTATTTGAATATCTGTTCGACGTCCGCGCCCGTCTCGGTCGCCCGCTCAACATCGAGGTCGTTGAGGGCGGCGCGCAACTCTTTCTCGTTGGGGAGAGCGTGAATCTCAGCCTGAAACTCGATGTCGTCGGTCTGCATCTGGGAGTCGATGATAAACGCATGCTCTTGATACTGTCCGACCTGCGCTGCAAGCGGATCCATAATCGCCCGACCCATGTCGTGGACGACCCGCGGTGGCGTGTGTTCGACCGACGTCTGAAGGACGTTCGCCCAGCCGTCGACGAACCCGCTCGTCATGATGTTCCCCAGTTCCTCGATGGCGGCCTTGTGCTGGTCGGTTAGCTCATCACTGTCCATTTCGATGGGCATCATCGCCTCCGCAACGTTGATTGCTGAGACCTCGTCGAACAGCACCATGAGGTAGCCACTGGGCGTCCCAGTGAACTCGACGACCGTCCCGACGAACGTGTCCGTGCCGATCTGCTTTGGCACGTCCTCAATGGGAGCGAAACTGATCTGTGTCACCTCCGATTCAGTCGGGATACCGGTCATCATTTCGACGTTGTCAGCGGCTTTTTGAGTTCCCCTGGTCGTCATCTCGTTGAACGTCTGGAGCTTGTCGATGGGGATAGCGTCGCCGTCCGTGTCGACGTGCTCTACCATCATCTCCGTGAGTGATTCGTACTCAGGGAGCATGTAGATGTAGAAATTCACCGATTCGTCGATCCATTCGATCTCCGATTTGAACACGAACACCTGCTGGTGGTCGCCGCTCTCGGGCGCATCAGGGAGCACGTCGCTACCGGACTCCTCAATATACTCCGGCGGCGAGTGGTCGATGGTCGCACCGACGTAGTCGGCCCAGCCGTCGATGAACCCGCTCATCATGATGTTGCCGATCTCCTCGATACCGCTTCTGGCCATCGCCTCGTCGTCGCTGCTACCGGGCATCATTTCCTCGGTGATCGTCCCGGCGCTGTCAACGTCGAAGGCAAGCACAGTATCGCCCTCTAGAACGCCATCGAAAGAGAACTCGACTCCGACGAAGTCCCGGCCAGCCAGTTCTTCGCCGACATCAGCCCTGTCGAGCAGCGTGATCTTGGTGACGTCGACGACAGCATCGATGCCAGTCATCTGGCCCATCGACTGCGTGGCCTGTTCAGCCCCCTCGTGAGCGAGTTGGTTGAACGTGCCGAGCGACTGAATATCGACGTTCATCTATGAGGGAACGACGTCCTCGATAGCCTCCATCACGCTGGGTTTCTGGAACGGCTTGGTGATGTACCCGTCGGCCCCCGCTTTCACGGCCTCCTTCATCTTCTCTTCCTGACCAACGCTTGTACACATGATGACGTTCGCATCGGGATTGGAAGATTTGATTTCGTCCGTGGCCTCGATACCATCCCGGATGGGCATCACAATGTCCATCATCACCAGGTCTGGCCCTTCTTCTTTGAACACTTCGACAGCTTCGACTCCGTTCTCGACCTCCCCAACAATCTCGTGGTCTTCTTCGAGAATCTCGCGGAGGAGGTTACGCATAAACTCTGAATCGTCGGCGATCAGTACGTCTGGCATGCCTATCAAGCCTACATATCGTGATGAGTTAGATAAAGGTGTCCCGTAAATTATCGCGTGTGATATCGGTGGGACCCGAAACCGGGCAACTGCGTTCCGATTCTGACCGCGATGACAGGTACAACGCCTTCGTGTGCTGGTGCCTGCTTTAGAACTTCGCACCGTCTCGTGCTTCGATAGCCTCAACGAGGTCTGCGATACTGTCGTCCGGCGAGAGACCGGTCGACTGGACCATCCGCTTGAAGCTCTCTGGCGGGTGTTTGACTGGGACGTTGGACTCCGAGAGCAGAATGCCGAGCACGTTCTCGACCGATGTCGACCCGTCCATCTGCCGGCCGTACCAGAGCATGAAACTCTCGAACGCGGTGATGATGTCGTTGGACACAACCTGTTGCTGGTCAACGTTCCCGTCAAACTTCGCGGTCACATCGAACCCATACCGGCTATTTGATTTCGCCATTTGCTCGGCGAGCCACTCGTGAACGTTCGCGTCGGTAAACTCAGGAGCGTCGGGCTCGGGAGCTGGGTCCGGGTCAGGGGTGGAGTCAGACGAAACCTGATTGCCGTAGGAATCGTTGGTTCGAACATCAGAGGAGACGACATACCGTCCTTCGTCGATCTCTGTGACGTGCTCGTCATCCGCGATGTCTAATTCTTCCGGAGAGAGGATCTTACCGTCCTCTGGATTCGGTTCGTCTGACCCCGAGGCCATGCAGATACATGAGAGATGGGATGATATAATTCCGTCGCTGCTCAGGGGTAGCCGACACGGTTTTGACTGGTCGTGGATACGTTCACAGTGTGAGCGAACCGAACCGGCGAGAGGAGCGAACGACCGTTAAACGGCGGGCACAGAGCTCTCTCGGGTCGATTATCCTCCTGATTGCGGCGCTCCTGATCGCCGCAGCCACGGCTGGCGTACTGTTCGAAGTAGTCGGTGGGTTTCAGTCCGACGCGGCCACGGCCAGCGACAAAAGCGCCGACCGGGTCATTGCGCGGACCGAAGTCGTCGGGAGCACTGGCCACGTTAACACGACTGGACAGAGCATCGAAGCGGTGACGCTCGTGGTGAAGCGAGCGGAAGGGGGCGGGAACATGGACCTTAGCGATGTTGTCGTTGGGACGACAATCGGGAGCGGGGCCGACGCGCCGGTGGGTTCCGCTGCTGAGGTTACGGTTACCCCACTCAGAGATGACGACGACTCACTCTCGCGGGACATCCTGAACGACGACGGCGACCGGGCAGCCTTGCGTATCGACCTCGCGGCACTGACAGGGGTCGAGCTCCAGCCGAGCGAAAGCGGCACGATACGGTTGCTGTCACCTGACGGCGCGACGACAACGGTCAGAGTCTCGGTCCCATCGTCGCTCAACGGGAAGACAACGGTCCCGCTCTGACGGCCGGCAGTAGCAGCCGACCACCCGAACAGTGTGAGCCGGCTCACGGATACCGATGCGGAGAGGCGTGCTGACCCGAGTTCTTGACGCCCGACTTCGACCAGTAGACAGCCATACCGCGTGGCGTTTGGCCGTCTATGCATCCGGCGGCTGCTACAATCGTCTCTCCCGAGTCTGGTCGGGAGGAAATATGGTGTGTCACACGATAACTGCGAGCCGACGCAGTTCGCTATGTCGCCGTTGACGAACGTACCGACGCACAGAAACAGACCGCACAGCGACAGAAACAGTGTGAAACACTGACCTGTGTATGAGTTCGATCCGTCCAACCGAAGCACGTCGCAAATGTATCGAGCCCTCGGCGTGGGCTTCTTGTCACTGTCTGGATGTTTGGACGGGAATGTGAAACTGACACGACGTAACAGAATCGAGATCGTACCTGCAAAGAGGTGCTTGCAGTAGAGCTTCGCTTACATGATAGAACCGACCACAGAGCATAGTCGACGCCCCACGAGATGGCTGTCGCTGGTCGCGGGTGGAAAACAGAGAGAAAAGTTCTGCAAGCGAAAGAACGGCTCGCGTTAGACCTGCACTGCGGTTTCGCCCGATAGCGTGTTGGGCACGCTAACGCGGATTTCGGTGGTCGCGCCGGACTCTGTCGTCACTTCCAGCGTCATCGTCGCACCGGTTTCGAGCGTGCCGGGATCAACGATGATGCGGAAGCGGTCAGCGTCGGTCATCACCGGCAGTGAGTCGTCCTCGTCCTGAACGGCCTGAACACCGAACGTCTCACCCTGTGAGGCGCTGGTGCCGCCGTAGGTGAGGGTGTTCGTCCCGCTGGGGCCGATTGTGGTGATGGTCGTCTGTTCGAGGTTGATCTGGTCTGCACCGGAACCTTTGATCGCGATGATGCTGATTTCAGAGACGCCGCCGCCGCCGCTGTTGTACTCCGCGTTCACGAGGAGTGCGGAGTCCGCAGCGGTTCCTTGAGTGATGGTGATACCACTGTCAACGTCGTCAGGTTCGAGCCCGTAGAAGGATCCTCCACCTGAAACGGTGATAGTGTCGCCATCTCCGTTCTCGAACTCGATGGTACTACTGCTGACAGAGAGCTCGTTTTCGAACGGGTTGAAGGTGAACGATGCACCCGATTCGACGTTAATTACCTCGACCTCGTTGTTGGAGAGGACATCGAAGCGGATTTCGTCGCCAGCGTCGACATCGAGAGCGCCACCGGATCCGCTAGGCGCAAGTTCCGCACCATCAGCGGTGTTCGACGTAGCGGTCAGCACTTCGCCATCACTGACTACCAGTTGATCGGAGGATGAACTGCTTGACAGCGGAATGTACTGCTCGGTATTTTCGCTCACCTCTATCGGGAGAGTCTGGTCAGAGGGAGTTGCGTCGCTGTCCGTTAGCTTCAGCGTTTGTAGAGTGACCTCTCCGTTGATCGGGTCCTCATAGGTGCGCTGGAGACGGATGCTGTCAGCGGCCCCGGGTGAGTTCGACGCATCTATCGAGAGGTCCTCACTGGTGTCCACGGTGATTGATGCCCCGGTTTCGTCGTTCTGCACTTCCACTGAGGAGGCGCTCGCCTTCGTGAATGTGAGAGTGTCACCATCCTCAACGGCGATTTCGTTACTGCTGGTTGCAGTAAGAACAATGCTGCCATCACCATCTTCAGTGACAAGGACATCCATCTTAGACCCGTCATCGATTGCGATCTCACCGTGGGTGTCTGAATTTGCTCCTGAGCTGTCGAATACGATCGTGTCTGTTGGACCGCTTCCAGAAACAGATCCAATCTTCGATGCCACCTGAATCTGGTTGGTCACCTGGTCGCTACTTTCTTGGCCGGTCTGTTCAGCTGAACTCTGCAGGAAGCCAGCAGTGTTAATCAGGACGCCTGCCGCGATTGCGGCGACAAGCACCATCGCGATGAACACGATGAGGGTCCCGATCCCCACTTGGCCTCGGTCTTCTGGATTTGTAATGCGTTCGAACATATGTAGTCCGGGTCGCTCTGACCCTATCGGAACGAGTACGTACCACCTAATAACATCATCCCTCAAAATTTTATTCTTGATAACGATGGTTTCAGCCGGTTTAGACGGTACTTCTCAATAGTATTCAGCGTCGATTTGAACCGATTTCACGGTCGTATAGCGATCGTCGGAAAACCCGGAATCAGTATTGAAAATTAATTTTGCAAGCTGAAAGCGGCCGGTCGACCGGTCGGGTCACACGCAGGGACAGTCATTCGTACGTGATGAGACTGTACATCACAAACAGATAACCGAAGGTCGTCAGCCCACTGTTGACCAGCAGCAACGAGCGGACGCCTTCGAAGTCATTGATGAACGCGCTAATCATGGTCGCGGCCGCGCCCGCGATTGCAAGCGAAAATCCCACCGAGAGGTGAAGCATCGCCTGCCGGGATGTCTGGACGTACGCCCGCATGGCCATCCCAACCATTGTCAGTCCGGCCACGACGAATACCAGCGTCGATATGGCATAGAGAAGTTCTATCATCAGCACTGTGCAGTGCTACAGCGAACCCGTTATTAAATCCATGCTCGAAAATATCTTTCGTGATAACGGCGAAAAGAGGGGCTCTACCGCTCGGATAGGGTCCGCCACGCCTCGTCAAGTTTGTTGGTCACTTCCGA
>NZ_JAAOHT010000031.1:0-42159 GCF_011440255.1 Haloarcula sp. JP-Z28
AGTTCGACAAAGGCCTGTTCGTCCTGTCTGAACTGGCCCGACCGGGGGTCACGAGCAACGAAACAGACCGTCCCGAACAGTTCACCGTCAACTTCGATCTTCGCACCGAGGTAACAGCCGATACCGTACCGCTGGTATGCGGGGTCGTCATCCAGACCCTGCTGCTCGGCGCTGTAGATAGAGAGCAGACCGTCGGAGTCGACGGTTCGTCGGCAGTAGGTCTCGGAAAGCGACGTGATATCGCCGGGGGTAGTGAGAGACGGGTCGCCGCTAATGGCGATTATTTCATGCGTTCCCGCCTCAGGGTCGATTGCAACGAGATGGGCCTGGTCGACATCAAGATACTCGACACCGAGTTCCAGCACGTCCACTAACCGCTGTTCGAACCGGCGATCCGAATCGTTCGTGATCTCGTAGAGTTTCTCCCGGTAGCGTTCGGCCATTGCCTGCTGTCGCTCCCGTTCGATCTGCCCCGTGATGTCCTTGATCACTTTCGCAAAGCCGCGGGCGTCGCTGTTTTCTTGGAGCGCCGTGACGGTCACATCGGCCCAGAACGTGCTCCCGTCCTTCCGAACCCGGAGCCCGCGGTCGATGGCCTTACCGCACTCCTCGGCTTCTTGCAGCAGTTGCTCGGGGATGCCGTCGGCTACCTGTTTCTCGGTGTGGAACGTCGAGACATGCTCGCCGAGGATATCAGATTCCTCGTACTGGGTGAGCTGTTTTGCACCCACGTTCCACGACTGGATGAGACCGTCGGGGTCAAGCAGGAATATCGCGTAATTCTCGACCGCATCGACGAGCAGCCGGAACCGTTCGCGCTCGTGTCGCAGTTGTTTGTCAAGTTCTTCGCGGTCAGTCCGGTCACGGACCACGCAGACAGCACCGTCATCTTCGATGCTCGCGACGGTGTGTTCGCCGATGAACTGTGTCCCGTCGGCGCGTTCGAGCAGTGTCTCACCCGTCCACGTCCCGGTCTCGTCGACAGCCGGGAGGATTTCACCATTGACCGTTTCGAGGCCCTCTGCCGAGTGGATTTTCTGCCAGTGGTCGCCCAGAAGCTCCTCGCGCTCGTAGCCGAACGTGGCCGCGTAGGCGTCGTTCAGATACGTGAATCGGCCCTCGTGGTCCAGCGTGCTAATGCCATCCCAAGCCGCGTTCATTGCGCGGTGCCCACGCGTGACCTGCAGTTCGTCTCTGCGGGCTTCGACGGCGTTTTGGACCCGGTTCGCTAGCACCGTGTACTGAGACGTTCCCGGTTCTTTCTGAATATAGTCCGTAACACCTGCGGAGATTGCTTCGGCTGCGATCTCTTCACTGCCTTTCCCAGTATAGAGAATGAACGGAAGCTTCGGTGCGTCCTCGCGAATCCGTTCGAGGAACGCCAGCCCATTCATGCCAGGCATATCGTAGTCGCTGATAATACAGTCATACGTGTCCTGCGGACGGTCCGCGATAACCTCGTCGGCCCGCATCGCGGTGTCGACGGTGAATGAATCCATGGTCCGCTCGAGATATGCCGCAGTTAGATCGGCAAAGTCCGGTTCGTCATCGACATGTAAGACACGCACTGAACCAGCCATCTGTTTAAACATTGTGCGAAAACTGCAATAAGAGGGTTGTCATTTCAAAGTACTAGCATCAATGTATCGCCTGTCACTGAGTAAAAATCGGGTGATAGGTAGAATGCTAATCCTGTCTTAGAGGGTTTAAGAGTCCAAAAAACGGCTTTAACAAATACTTGTCGAACACGAATGTCACCTTCCCTTGCGTGTAAAGGTCAGGAAACTAATCACATGATTTACAAACGTCAGACAGCACGGCCCTGCTGTGACAGGGTCGGTCAGAACCCGCTGCTACTGAGGACGTTCGCGGCGGACGAGAGTTCACCACTGAACTTCACGGTGACATACAGACCAGTAAACAGCGTGGCGTTGTATGCACCGTGGATGAGTGACGGGACGACGATGTTGTCCGTGTACTCGTAGGTTGTGCCGAGGATGAGTGACGGAATGAGGAGGGCACTCACCGCGACCAGCTTCCCCGTGACCGACCCGCCGCTGAGGGCGGGGTAGTGAATGCCAGCGAAAATGACGCTTGCAATGGCGACGCCCGAAATCGGGCCGAAGTAGTCCCGGATGCGGCCCTGAACGACGCCGCGGAACAGCAGTTCCTCGCCCGGGCCGATGAGGAGGAAGGAGGCGGGAATCAACAGGAGGAGGACATCGGGGTTCTCCATCCCGGTCTCCGCTGCCTGATTGGTTGCCGGTTCTATCCCGAACATCGAGACGAGCGCCGTGATGACGACAGCCACCACTACGAGCCCGCCCATTGCGCTGGCGTAGCCCAGCACGACGATGCCGACCTCACGGAGGCTCGGCACAGAAATGCCGATACTGAATGCTCCGGTGTCTGGCGCATACGAGAATACCTCACGGAGCTTCGCTCTGATCACCGGCCTGAGTTTGATGTACGTGTATGCGATGACCGGGCAGCCGATTCCCTGGACCGTTATCAACCCAAGAACCAGTGTCTGTACTTCGGTTATCTGGACTCCTGCGCCGAGTGACAGGGAAAAAGCGATGGTAAGGAGCAGGACTGATCCGAACCCGAGTCCTATCACACCCAGCGAAAGCGCCGAGAAAAGCGTAAACCCGTACTGGAAGGCCTGCAGAATCGGACGGTCGCGGGTCGCCGTTGCCATACACTGTCTTGGTCGTGGCGATGTGTAAACAATTCGTTTGGTGTTGGTGTCGTGACTGCCGGCAAAGACGCCTCAGTCTATCCGCTCCCCGGCCGTCACCGCAGTTTCGAGCCAGTTTGACTCCGGCGGGAGCGGACAGGAGAAGGTGTCGCTGTAGGCACAGAATGGCGAGTACGCGAGATTGAAATCCAGCGTAATCTCGTCGCCGTCACTCAGGTCGCGGTCGGGTTCCAGTTCCATGTATCGGCCGCCGTCGTAGCTCTGTTGCCCGGTCGTCTTGTCCCGGAACGGAACAAAGAGCGTCCGTGACTCGTTGGCGGCCTGCCGGAACGCATGGAGGTCGCGGGACTCGCCGTCGAGGTCGAACGAGAGCGTTGCGACGTGGAGATAGCGCACTGTTCGGTCGTCACTCGTCTCCAGATCGACTGATTCTGGTGTCTCGTGGACGGTAACCGTTGCTTCGACCCGATAGTCGGGGTCCGGGTCGAAGTAGCTGAGTCCGTCGAAATCATCGCGTTCCTCCGGCGGAATCGGTGATTGGCGGTGTTCGGAAAAAAAGCGGTCTTTCTCGTCCCGGTTGGCTTGCAACTGTGTCTCCCAGTCCTCGGTGTCTTCGTCCATACAGAGACGGTGGTGGCCACGCAGTTTCAGTCCGGCGACTCGGCGACAGACGAGCGATATCGTAGCGTGAGGGAGTGAATACCTTATTATACGCCTAGTCCAACTGGATAAATACACAGGGGTGTGTATGGAAGCGACGTTCTACGGTATTCTGGGGGTGGACCCAGATGCCACCGAAGAGACGATAGTCCGCGCCTACCGGGAGCAGACAAAAGCGCATCACCCGGACGTGAGTGACGACCCTGCCGCCGGAGAACGGTTCAAGCGACTCACGCAGGCGAAGAACGTGCTCACTGATGAGGCCGAGCGAGCGCGATACGACCGACTCGGTCACGACGCATACGTCAACAGGCACGTCGACAGCGGCGCGGACGGAGGCACAGCTACGGGCGGTGTCAGTGACATCGCACAGCAGTACGTCGACCAGCGGGTCGACGCAGAAACGACGGACGAGGCAGCGGCGAAAGCGACACAGCGGCCCACCCAGACTCGGGGCGGGAGCACGGGCTACGGGACTGCCACGGAGTACTACCGGCCCGGTAAGCGAGTTCGGCCCACACAGCCGTCGGGAGTCGAGACGCTGCTCGATTCACTGCGACGTATCGGTCCGTGGCTATTCGTCCATCTGGCCCTGCTGGTCTGTACGATCATTGCCGCCGTGCTGCTCGCAGTCGGTGGCCTCACCGGGAACCTCTCACCGGTCGTCGCCGGTGTCATGGCTGTCTCGATGGTAACGATTTCGCTGGTCGTCTCCGCGACCCACGTCCTCACACACGTGTCGGGCTGACTGACGAGGGCGGTTTCGAGCGATAGCAGTTTCGAACAGCCAGCGAACACATGACTGCCAGAACGGCTACATCCTCACGCTAGCGGCCGGAACCAGACAGCGGTCACGAGGACGGCCAACAAGAGATACGACCCGCGAATCAGCAACATCGTCGCAGTTTTGGGGTCGCCTCGCTGAGCGATAGCCGCGACCGCCCCGAAGACGAGCGCGGCCGCCGCAGCACTCGGCGGGATACCGGGCAGTGCCACGGACAGCCCCACGATTCCAAGGAGGGCCACTCCGAACAGGCCGAGCGCGAGTTGTCGGGCACGCTGGTGACCCAGTACGACAGCGACGGTCCGTTTCTGTATCGACCGGTCGTAGTCGTAGTCTTGCTCATCGTCGATGATCTTGATGCCGGTCAGCAACAGGAGGAACACGGCCGCGAGACCGACGGCACGCGGCGTCAGCGTCGTCACCTGCGCGTAGTAGCCGCCCAGTAGCGCCAGCGCGATACCCGCCGGATAGCCCATCGTCGCGCCGACGGGGTTCATATCCAGTTGCGGCGCGTGGGTGTAGCCGATAATCCAGGTCGGAAGCGTCAGCAGTGCCGCGCCGGGACCGACCAGCAGCCAGATGGCCGCCGTACAGAGCGCGAAGCCGACACCAGCACCGACCAGCGCCATGCGACAGCCAGCACCAGTGAGGGGATGGTCGTCGTCCTCGCCACGGACGTGGAAATCGACGTAGCCGTCCTTGACGTGGGCCGTGTAGACGGCGAAGAACATCGCGCCCGCATGGAGCACAGCCACCGGTGGCCAGAACCCACCGGAGAGCAACCCACCGAACAGCGACGTCGCGAGTGGTGGCAACATGAACACCGGATGTACCTGCGAGGCCAGGGCACTCACGGTCGCAAACGGACCGGTCTCGTGTCGGGCGACTGCCATAGGGCAACAAGGCACGGCTGTGTAAAAAAGCCACAGCCGTGTTGGTTCGGCACTACCGCCAGTTCGACCGGTCCAGCACGAACCCAGAGATGTGCGAGGCTAATTCTCTGGCAGCCTGTTCGGTACCCGCGTGGAGTTCGCCGGACACCGGGCCGGCCTCGCCGCCGACGCCCTCCGTCTCCGAGATCGGGTCCGTCGTCGTCGGGTACGGTCGGCGGGACCGCACACGGTCCCGAAGCGCCTGAACGGTGGCGTCAGAGAGCTCATAGGACAGGTGCTGGAGGTCGTACCGGACGATGAATCCCCGCGTCGCCTCTCTGACGGCGAGGACCGGGTGTCCACGGTCCCGACAGCGCTCCCAGATCTCGCGCTGGTGTTCCCGCGTCGCGTACACCGGCACGTTCGACGGTGCGAGGTGTTCCATTGCCTCTTTGTACGGGCTGGAAGTGTATTATCCTTCGGCAGTGCCCCGCACAGAAATGCCATGCAGGAAACGTTTAGGGGGAGGGCCGTGTCCACAGGATTGCTATGGCAGATATCGAAGTCGAGAGCACCTGCGAGGAAGGATACACAGTAGAGAGTATTATCAACGGCGAGTGGGAGCTTATCGTCGATGCGCTGAGCGAGAACGGCCCGTCGCCGAACGAGATTCTGGCCGCCGACTACGCCTCCTGTTATATCCCGGCACTGCGCGTCGCCGCCGACAAGTACGGCCACGAGGACATCGGCAGCGTCGATGTCGAGGTCGCTGCGGGTCTCGATGAGGACGACGACCTGGAATACATTGACTTCCACGTCGAGGTCGAGGCGTCACTCGCCGACGAAGAGCAGGATATCGTGGAACTCGCCGAGGACATCTGTCACGTCCACTCGGCGCTGCAGGATGAGCTACACGCCGAAATCACCATCGAGTCCGGCGTCTGAGGGACAGGAACAAGAGTGGCGTTTATTCTTCGCTGGTCGCAGTCCCGTAGTCGTCACTCCGGGAACAGCAGGATGACTGAGGAAGTGTTGTGATAGCCAGTGTAATCCTCGTCGGCCGAGCAGACTTCACCGTAGGTTTCGAAGCCGGCGAAGGGCGCGTCGATAGCGCTGTGAATCGTGTCGACGGCGTCATCGAAATCCTCGCCGAGAATCATCGCACGGCAGGCACAGTCGTAGACGAACCCACCCGCGACGCTTCCGCCGCGGAGTTCATTGACAGCGTTGTTGGCGGCGTTCCGGACCGCATACACCTGGTCGGATTTATTGCTATGTGTCACCACCACTTCCGTTCCTTCGGAGACAGTGACAGCGAAGTCCAGCGGCCCCTCGGTGTCGGTTGTATGGCCCGGCCATCGGATGTTGTATCCCGTCGTCGAGATGAGTTTACTCTCGATGAAGGTCTTGATTCGGGAAGCGAGTCCGTCCGCGTCAGATTCTGGCTCCGACTCGATACCGAGCTCGTAGCGACCGAGCAACATGACAAGGTCTTCCGACCCCGCCTCCAGCTCGTCGACATCGATATCGTATGTCTCCATCGCGTCCTCCCGAATCGCGTCCCGCCAGGCTTCGAAGGCAGGTCTGCCGTCGAGTTCGTACACAGTGCTTCCCTCTGCACGGGTTACCGTCATCGCCTCGGAGATCGGTTCGTGGCCGTGATTGACGGTCACCGGGAGCGCGTCCTCTGCGGCGATGAGCGTGAGGACGACGGCGTCCGTCTCGACGCGGTCGTTCCGGAAGACGTGGGTCTGCTGTAACTGGAGGTCGTCACCCGCAGACCCGCCGACGACCGGCGTCTCCTCGTCGTCGAGGTACTGCTCGGTGAGTCGCGTGACCTTGTTTCCGATTCCGGCCATGCCGTCGTGGAGGTTGATGATCGTCCGATGCGGATACCCATCGACAGCAGGGTCGCCGCTCGCGGGGAGGTCATGAACGGCTTCGAACAGACAGCGTTCGGGATCAGCACTGAGTTCAGTCGAAATGCTGGAGAAGAACCGCATCGAGTCCGACGAAACGACGCCGACTGTAACAGTTCCGTTCCCCGAGCCGGTTTCAGTGAACTCCCCGGAAGACGAACAACCCACGATTTCGGTATCTGAACCGACAACACTTCGCGCACCCCACAGTACCGCATCGTAATCATATGCCGGGGAGGAGAAAATCTGACAGAAGTCCGGTTCGCTGGCCGAGATGTCGGCCATAGCTTCCCGTATGGCGTCCATCGCTGCTGCATCTCCCGAGTCCCCCGTCGCCTGCCCTGTCCCAAACTCAGTAGTCATTGAGATATAAGTATATCGTGAGCTAACTTAACATATTGGAACCGTTTTGGAGACAATAATACGTAGCGGTCGCGGCAGTCAGCGCCGTAACAGTCGGCCCGGATACGATACTTTTTACCGTAGAACACCGCACGGAGCGGGAAACGCTCATACCGCCGGCCCGCAAACACCAGTTTATGAGCGATTCAAACTGGACCGACCGCATCGCCGGCGAACGGATGGCGGTCGACCAGCGGTTCAACGAACAGGTCAAAGCGTCGTCGTTCTCAAGCCAGCAGTGGGGGCTGGTGATGACTGCCGTTGAGTTCGAGATCGAGAACCCGGGTGACCCAGACGCCGCTCGAATCGTCGCCGATACGTCGAAGCTCTCTAGCGTCATGCCCGAGATGGAACGGGTCGCCAATCAAGGGCCGATGGGCGGTCCCGGCGGTGACCAGTCCGGAGGCTCAGGCGGCGGTCTCCTCTCAGGTGTCAAGGACGCGCTTGGACTAGGTGGGTCCGGTGGCGGGAACAAACATCAGGAGGAAGAGGCGGCACGGCTCGCACAGGCGTACGCTGAGCAACTGCAGGAGAAACTGGAGTCGAACGGGCGCTGGAAGTCCGTCTGTGAGCAGGCCCAGGGTTAGTCGCCGCTGTGAAACAGTGTTAGCTCCTCGGCCTCGTAGATGTTGATGAGTTCCGTCACGATTTCGTCGTACGACTCGTCCTCGACACGGAGGTCGTCAAGGCGCGCCACTGTTTCGGCGTCCAGTTCCACTGATGGCATAACCGAACCTTTCACTGGAACACACTTAATTCCCGCCCTCGCTCAAAAACAAACGCGAACAGTAGTAACAAATCAGAACCGAAAACGGTTAATGGTCGTTCTGGGTAGAAACATGACACATGCGACCACTGGGTGACTCACCGCTCGTACGGAACGACAAGACGCTGGTGCTAGCACACGACCACGGGCTGGAACACGGTCCCAAGCAGTTCAGCGGCGTCGAGGAGCGCCTCGACCCGCGTGAGGTGTTCGAGATGGCGACCCACGACGCCGTGACGGCGCTAGCTGTCGGGAAGGGCCTCGCCGAAACGTACTACCCGAGCTACGAGGACGACGTGAACCTGCTGGCGAAGCTCAACGGCGGTTCGGACCTCTGGATGGGCGACCCGTACTCGCCCCAGAACTGGTCGGTCGACTACGCGGCTGAACTCGGTGCTGACGCCATCGGCTACACCGTCTACCCGGGTGTCAACCGCGAGACCGATATGTTCGAAGACTTCCGCCCGGTGCAGGAGAACGCCCGCGACCACGACCTGCCGATTGCGATGTGGTCGTACCCGCGCGGACAGGCCATCAAGGAGCACCGCAGTCCGTCGACCATCGCCTATGCGGCCCGAATCGGCCTCGAACTCGGGGCTGACTTCACGAAGGTCAAGTACCCGCGCGACAAGGAAGCGATGGCCCACGCTGTCCGCTCGGCCGCAGACAACCGCGTCCTGCTCTCCGGCGGGTCGAAGACCTCGGACCGCGACTTCCTCGAACTCGTCGAGGACTGCATGGACGTCGGCGTCGCCGGCCTCGCGGTCGGCCGCAACGTCTGGCAGCGCGACGACCCCTACGACATTCTGGACAAACTCGAAGGCGTCATCTTCGAGGACGCGACAGCCGACGACGTCCTGTAGGCCATGGACGAGGAGACGCGCCGAGCCGTCGCCACAGCGGATGAGGCGTTGCCCACCAGCGACGCGCTCCCCGACGCTATCGATACCGGGCGGGTCGTCTTCGGTTTCGACGGCTACCTCGACCGCGTCCGAGAGGTCGTCGCTGACCGCATCGACCCCGAGAGCCACGAGCGCCTCGCTACACTGGAGAGTTTTGGCGACCGTATCGACCGCTCCGTTGCCGCCGACAGTTCGCTCTCCTTCGAGTGGCTCCAGCAGGGCAGCCGAACCGGCGGCCACACCAGCCACCTCGCGCGGGCCTTCGGCGGCTGGTCGTTCGACCCCGTGATGGTCGGGATGTACGGCGACCCGGTCCACGACGCATTCGAGACGGAGTTCGGCGAGTACGAACTCCATTCGCTGGGTGAACCCGGCGTCACCGACGCTGTCGAGTTCGACGACGGGAAGCTCATGCTCACGGAAATCGGCGACACGATGTCGCTTGACTGGACCGAACTCGACGCGGCCTTCGGCCACGACCGATTGGCCGAGAAACTCGACGGCGCGAGCCTGTTAGGAACTGGCTACTGGTCAGAGACGCCAGACCTGCCGACGGTCTTCGACGGCCTCCGTACCCTGTGGGATGGTATTGACGACCCGCCCGAGACCGTGCTGGTCGACCCCGGTGACGTACGAAAACTCGACGCCGACCGGCTGCGCGCCGGTCGGGAGGCCATCGGCCGGCTGGACGAAGTGACCGACGTGGTGGTCACGTCGAACCGTGCCGAAACGGGTGTCCTCGCGGACGCCTACGCCGGCGACGCCGAGCGGTCGTTCGCCGACGACGCCGAGGCAGTGTTCGAGGCGCTGGAACCGACCTGGTTCGTCGGCCACGGTGTCGAGCAGTCGGTCGTCGTCACCGCCGCGGGCACCGACAGCGTGGCCGTGCCTTCGGTCTCGGACCCGGAGCTGACGACCAGCTCCGGCGACCACTTCAACGCCGGACTGGGGCTGGCCCGCATCGCCGACCTCTCGCCTGCGGCCGCCGTCGTCGTCGGCAACGCCGTCGCCGGCTACTTCGTCCGGACCGCGGACCAGCCGTCGCTGGCCGACGTACGCGCGTTCGTCGACGAGTATCTGGAGAAGTTCTGAGCGGTCCGCATCGTTTCTGATTTTTCGACTGCCGCCAAAACCAGTTTCCGCCTGCTACAGCCGTCGGACCGTCACGCCATCCCGGAGTGAGCCGATATCGCCCAGGTCCGGAACGGCCGTGCCGGCCCGCTGGACGACCTGCGATGAGACGGCCACGCCGGTCCGGAGCGCCGTCTCGTCGTCCGCGCCGGCTTCCCAGGCGCTCAGGACGCCAGAGAGGAGCGCGTCGCCGGCCCCGACGGTGTCGACAACATCGATGTCGAGCGCCTCCGCGTACAGTCGGCCTGTGTCGCCGACAAGGACCGCGCCATCCGCGCCGAGAGAGGCCAGCACGCGGTCGAAGCCCCGCTCCCGGAACTTCTCCGCCGCGTCCGCACACCCCTCGACCGTGGAGACATCGGCCCCGGTTGCATCGCCGAGCTCGTCGCGGTTCGGCTTACAGAGTCCGTACTGGGCGTCGAGTTCCCGGAGGACGTCGCCACCGGTGTCGACGATTGTCTCCCAGTCGCCACCGGCCGCAATGCGGTCGATAGCATCGGGGGACAGCCCCGGCGGCAGGCTCCCACCGATGAGTACGCGGTCGGGGGACTGCGCTCGCACCTGTTCGAGCAGCGCGTCGACAACCGACTCGCCGACAGTCGGGCCGGCCTGATTTAGCTTGTACTCCTCCGCGGCTGCGATAGCGGTGGTGTTGAGCCGCGTTGTCCCGTCCACGTCGATGAAGGCTGTCTCGACGCCGTCGTCTTGCAGCGTCTCTCTGATGAACGACCCCGTGAACCCACCTAGCAGTCCCGTCGCAACGCAGGGCCGGTCCATCGCGGTGAGGAACTGCGCGGCGTTGATGCCTTTCCCGCCGGCGTCGAACTGCGCTTTGTTGGCCCGCATGACACGCTCGGGAGCCATCTGCTCGTCGAACTGGATCGTCTGGTCGACCGCGGGATTGTAGGTGACGGTGACAATCATGTGCTGACCTCCTCGACAGCCACGTCGGCGTCCGCGAGTGCCGCAGCGAGCGCCCCGGGCGGGCTGGCATCGGTGACAAGCAGATCGACCTCATCCAGAGCGGCAAAGCTGACGAAACTCCGGTCGCCGAACTTCGACGCATCGGCGACCAGCACGACCCGGCGGGCACGCTCGACCATCAGTTCCTTGATCGCCGCCTCGTCCTCGTTCGGGGTCGACAGCCCGGCGGCGCTGTCGAGCGCGTTCGTCCCCAGAAACAGCAGGTCGAAGTTCATCCGTTCGACGGCGCGCTCGGCCGTCGGGCCGACGAGCGCGCGGGTTCGCGGTCGGAGGCTCCCACCGGTGAGTTTGGTGTCGACATCCCCCTCGGCCAGTTCAGTGGCGAGGTCCGGCATGTTCGTCGCCGCGACGTAGTCGGTGTCCGGGATCGCACGCGCAACCTCCATTGTGGTCGACCCGGCATCGAAACAAACCACCTGCCCTTCCCGGACTTCCTGAGCGGCCCGCTCCGCAATCGCCTGCTTCTCGGCGTAGTGGTCAACCTCACGCTGGCCGTAGGGGCGTTCGGTCCCGACGGAGGACGCCGGCACCGCGCCGCCGTGGGACCGCTCGATCCGGCCTTGTGATTCCAAGTCCCGGAGGTCACGGCGTATCGTCGCCTTCGAGAACTCCAGTTCCGCGGCCAGCTCCGACACTGAACAGCCGTCTCGCTCTGTCACCAACTGGACGATAGTGCGCTTTCGCTCGGCCGGGAGCATTCTTTCGGCTGTGATTGTTTCGCTTCGGTTTTACCTCTTTCTATTGGGCCGTGCTTGTTTCTGCCCAGATAGAACGCGAGAAAACTGCTTACAGTTCGTCGATAACCGCGGCGGTCACGTCCTCAGTGGATGCGTCGCCGCCCAGATCCGGCGTTCGAGGCCCCGAATCGAGCACGGACTCGACAGCCGTCCGAACTACATCGCCCTGCTCGTCGTAGCCGAGGTGGTCGAGCAACATCGCTGCGGAGAGAATCATCGCTGAAGGGTTGGCGATACCCTCGCCGGCGATGTCCGGCGCGGAGCCGTGGACCGGCTCGAACAGCGCGTTCTCCTCGCCGATGTTGGCCGACGGCAGCAGGCCGAGGCCGCCGACGAGGCCCGCGGCGAGGTCCGATAGCATATCGCCGGCGAGGTTCGGACAGATGACGACGCCGTAATCCTGTGGGTTCATGACCAGGTGCATCGCAAGCGCGTCCATGAGCGCCGTATCGTAGGACGCGTCCCGGTCCTCGCCGACTGCCGAGGCCGCATCGAGGAACAGCCCGTCTGTAGTGCGCATGACGTTGGCTTTGTGGGCAATCGTCACATCGTCGTAGCTGTTCTGCTTCGCGTAGCTGAACCCGTATTCGGCGATTTTCTCAGAGGCGTCTTCGGTGATGACCCGCGTACAGGTAGTGACGCCTTCCGAAATCTCGCTCTCGATGCCCTTGTAGACACCCTCGGTGTTCTCCCGAATAAATACGATATCGGTGTCGGGCTGGACGGCATCGAGTCCCGGATACGAGCGGGCCGGGCGGACGTTTGCGAAGGAACCGACGACCTGCCGGAGCGGCAAGATGACATCGGCCGCTGTCTCGCCAGCCGCGCCGAACAGCGTCGCGTCGGCGTCGGCCGCCAGTTCGCGCGTCTCCTCTGGGAGCGCGTCGCCGGTTTCTTCCTTCACTGCGTCGCCGGCTTCACCCTCGACGAAGTCGAAGTCGACGCCGTCGATGGCCTCCAGCACTTCGACCGCGGCGGGTGTGACCTCCTGTCCGATTCCATCGCCCGGAATAACGGCTATCTCGTGTGTCATAGCGGGAGGCACGTAGCCGGCTGGTGAAAGTCGTTCGGTTCCGGCGTATCGGTTCCGAACGTCTCCTGTGAACTGGCGGCGCTCCACACGCGAGTGAACGGGGTGCGATATCGGCTCGGCAACACAGAAAACGGACACGCTCAGGGGGATGGCACGGGTGACCAGCGGACGACATGAGCGTGTGGAGGGCCGAAGCAAATCGGGGGAGATCGCTGGCGACCCGTGCGCAACTATTCGTAGCGATGGCGACTATGTAGGTTCTATCTCAATACTACAGAAACAGTTGATACTATGTATACTATCAATACAATTGCTACTACTGGTGTAATCCACGGACTGAGACAGACAAACGGCGTCGTCCAACATTCTAAATGTGCAATCGTCCCCCGGCTATCGGTACACCATCGCCTGAGCGACCTGCTCGCCGCGGTAGTAGCCGGGTGCGGTGGCAATCGTCGCTGTCTTCACCTCGCCCTCGGCGGTCATCACGCGGTACTCTCGTTCCGGAACCGAGACGCCCTCGCGCATCAGCCGCTGGAACCGCTTTCTGGCCGCGTCCCGCTCGTCAGGATGGAGAAAGTCGCTCGCCTTCTTCCCGGCTATCTCTGTGAAGGAGTCCGCATCGAGAAACGCTATGGCCGCCTCGTTGGCGTACAGGGCCTTCCAGTCACGGTCGAAAAGGAGAATCGGGATCGGCGCAGTGTCGACGAGGTTGTGGTACCTGTCCTCCGTGCGCTGGACCGCGGTTTCGGCCCGTGCGCTCCGGACCGCGTTCCTGATTCGGTTTGCCAATACGGTGTACTGCTCCGTTCCGGCCTCCTTCTGGAGGTAGTCAGTGACGCCGGCCGAAATCGCCCGACTCGCAATTTCCTCTGATCCCTTGCCGGTGAACAGGAGGAACGGGAGATCGGGGTAGTCGTCCCTGACCAGTTCCAAGAAGTCCAGTCCGTCCTTTTGGGGCATATCGTAGTCGCTGACGACGCAATCGACCTGGGTGTCCTGAAGCATCACCAGTGCGTCGTCGACGCTTGTCGCGGTCTCCACGGAAAAGGCGTCATCTTCCCGTTCGAGGAATTCTGAGACGATTTCGGCGAAGCCGGGGTCGTCGTCAACGTGGAGTACCCTGATGTCATCTATCGAGAAGTGGTTCATGTGGGCGTCGCCCAACTGTGTTCAAATATAATGTGGAACTATGAAAGCATTAGGTTCTGTTTCTTGCGTGTTACAACCGTCTGTGTGACATATATTCAGAGTTTGTGTCGGAACGCTTGGAGAACGTTTTCACCGGTCTCTGTCAGTGCAACCTGTTTCGTCCGTCCGACATCGTTGACTTCGATATAGCCGTCCTCGACCAGCGGGTCCACGATGTTCGCGTTCAACAGCGCGAACTTCGCCTTCTCGTTTGCCGGGTCGGCGTCGTCGATGAACGAAAGACCGGCGTCCTCGGCGAACTCGATGAGGTCCGACTTTTTTGCGGTGTAGGTGTCCGTATTTGTCCGCTTGAGATAGTCCAGCACCGCGACCTGGTCACGAGAAATAGCTTCGATGGGATACGACGGGAGGACCTCCGCGCGCTCCATCCCGCGGGTGAGTGGCTCCACAGCGACCGATGGGACGTGTTCCTCGGGATGGACGTAGTATGCCGTCGCCGCCGTCGCCATACACGCGATGGCGCTTCCGATAGCCGCCACCTTCGGCCCGCTGGAGACATTGACACGCACGATGTCCTCGGGATGGTCCGCAGTTAGTGTCGTGACCTCGGCCAGCACGTCGTAGAGGTCGTGTAAATCCGCTCGGTGTAGTTCGACGCTAACGCCGTTGGCGTCCAGTTCCTCAACGAGTGCCTGCTGGTACGGCGTCAACCGTGACAGCTCTGTGGTCGCTGTGAGGAGGTACACGTCGTCGGCGTTGTGCTGGTGAATCGGCTCGGCGATCCGGTCACGCTCGTGCCCCAGCGGCGCGATGTGTATCTCCCGAATCTGGTCCATGCAGGAAGAACGCGCCCCGCACAGCTATTGGTCTTGCCATCTCCATGGGAGAAATCGACAGAGGCCGACGGTAGTAGCTGCCCTCCGCGATCTGGATATCGGCGCTTCAAAATGAGCGCACTGCGCGCACGGCTCTGCCGTTCGCACAAACCGAGGTCACAAAGTGACCTCGCGTCAATCGTCCGCTTCGAGATCTGACCGCGTCTGATCGAGGTACGGCAACTGCGAGGCCGTCGCCTCGATAGCGTTCTTGTTGGCCTTCATCAGCGCCGTCGTGTCCCAGTTGCCCTCGACGAGAGCCTCGCGCTGGGCGCGGTCAACGCTGACGTTGATCTCGTTGTCGCCGTAGGTGACAGTCTCCGCCCGCACGTCAACCTCAATCTCGCCGTCGGGGTTGTCATCAACCCACTGCTGGAGCGCGTTGATCGTCTCGTGGTCGGCGGTGACCGTCGGGATGCCGAGCGCCAGACAGTTTCCGGCGAAAATCTCGGCGAAGCCCTCGCCGATGATGGCGTCGATGCCCCAGCGCATCAGGGCTTGAGGCGCGTGTTCGCGGGAGGAGCCACAGCCGAAGTTGTTGTTGACCACCATCACGTTCGAGTCCTGGAACCGCTCCTCGTTGAACGGATGGTCCTTCTCGTTGTCCTCGTCGTCGAACCGCAGGTCGAAGAAGGCGAACTCGCCCAGCCCGTCGAAGGTGACGACCTTCATGAACCGCGCAGGGATTATCTGGTCCGTGTCGATGTCGTTCCCGTGGATCGGGATGCCAGACCCCTCAACGTAGTCGACTTCAGGGATGTCCTCAGTCGCGTCGCTCATGCCAGGGTCACCTCCTTCAGGTCGCGCACGTCAGACACTTCGCCGGTGATGGCCGCAGCAGCCACCATCCGCGGGTTCATCAGGACGGTCCGACCGTCCTTGCTGCCCTGCCGGCCGACGAAGTTCCGGTTCGAGGAGGAAGCACAGGCCTCGTCGCCTTCCAGCTGGTCCTCGTTCATGCCCAGACACATCGAACAGCCGGCGTTGCGCCACTCGAAGCCGGCTTCCTCGAAGATGTCTTTCAGGCCTTCTTCCTCGGCGGCGCGCTGGACGCGCTGGCTGCCGGGGACGACGAACGCTCGCACGTCGTCGGCGACCTCACGGCCCTTGACGATGCGGGCCGCGCGGCGGAGATCAGGCAGCCGAGCGTTGGTACAGGAGCCAAGGAAGGCAACGTCGATGTCGTACCCTTCCATCGTCTCGCCGGGCTCGACGCGCATGTGCTTCTGGGCGCGGCGGGCGGTGTCGACCTTGTCGTCGGCCAGATCCTCGGGCTCCGGAATCGGGTCGTCGATACCGATGCCCTGGCCGGGTGTGGTTCCCCACGTGACGACAGGGTCCAGTTCGCCCGCGTCGATTTCGACGACGTCGTCGTACTCGGCGTCCTCGTCGGAGCGGATGGACTCCCAGTAGGGCTTGAGTTCCTCGAATTTCTCGGGGTGTTCCTGGAAGTAGTCCGTCTCTTCGAGCCACTCGTAGGTGGTCTCGTCGGGGTTGACATAGCCCGCGCGAGCGCCGCCCTCGATGGACATATTACAGATGGACATCCGACCTTCCATGTCGAGGTTCTCGATTGTCTCGCCGGCGTACTCGTACACGTAGCCGACGCCGCCCTCGGTCCCGAGCCGGCGGATAATTTCGAGGATGATGTCCTTTGCCTCGACGCCCTCGTCGAGTTCGCCGGTGACCTCAATTTTGCGGACCTTCTGTTTCTCCATCGCGATGGTCTGGGTGGCCAGTACGTCGCGGATCTGGCTCGTCCCGATACCGAACGCGAGCGCGCCGAACGCGCCGTGGGTCGAGGTGTGGCTGTCACCACAGACGATGGTCTTGCCGGGCTGGGTGATGCCCTGCTCCGGGCCGATGACATGGACGATACCCTGGTCGCCCGTCGTTGGGTCAGAGAACTGGATACCGGCGTCGCGGACGTTCTCCTCAAGTTCGGCCATCATCGTCTCGGCCGCGTCGTCGCTGTAGGGCCGGTCCTGATTGGCGGTCGGGACGATGTGGTCGACCGTCGCGTGGGTCAGGTCCGGGCGTGCGACCTCAAGACCACGCTCTTTGAGCATGCCGAAAGCCTGCGGGCTGGTGACCTCGTGAATGAGGTGCAGCCCGACGAACAGCTGGTCTTGGCCGTTCGGCAGGGTCGTGACTTTGTGCTGGTCCCATACCTTGTCGTACAGCGTTCCCTGACTCATACTGTCTCGTCCCGTCCTTCAGTTCCGCGTTCGTACGCGCGGGTGACACCCTCGTCGGGTGCTTCGTGGTCGATGTCCTCCATCGTCTCGTCAGTCTCCTCCTCCTCCGCGTCGCGTTCGCCGCCGTCAGCGGCCACGACCGGGCCGCGGCGGAACACCGCGCCGAAGGTTCCGTTGGTTTCAGGGTGGGTGTGCTGGATGCTTCCCATCGTTGTGCGCGATTCGCTCTGTTCGCCGTCCGTTGGATCCGTGCGTTCGTTAGTCATCTGCTGGGGCTTCTGTCTTCTCTGCGTCGGCGTCCTCACCCCACGCGAACAGTTCGCGCAGGTTCTCGCCGACGGCTTCGATCTGGTGGTTCTGTTCGGCGTCGCGATACTGCTTGTAGGCGGGTCGGTTGGCCTGATTCTCGTTGATCCACTCGCGAGCGAACTCGCCGTTCTGGACCTCTTCGAGAATTTTCTCCATGCCCTCACGGTCGATGACCTCCTCACCGCGGGTCAGGCCGCCGTACTCGGCCGTGTCGGAGACGGAGTTCCACATGCCCATGTGGCCGCCCTCGTACATCAGATCGACAATGAGCTTGAGTTCGTTCAGGCACTCGAAGTAGGCCATCTCCGGCGCGTAGCCGGCGTCGACCAGCGTCTCGAAGCCGGCCTTGACCATCTCGGTGACGCCGCCACAGAGGACGGCCTGCTCGCCGAAGAGGTCCGTCTCGACCTCTTCCTGGAAGGAGGTCTCGATGACGCCAGCGCGGGTACAGCCGATGCCCTTCGCGTAGGCCAGCGACTCCTGCTTGGCGTTGCCGGTCGCGTCCTGATACACCGCGATGAGACCGGGCGTCCCCTCGCCGCGTTCGTAGGTCCGGCGGACGAGGTGGCCGGGCGATTTGGGCGCGACCATCGTCACGTCGACGTCTTCCGGCGGTTCAATCTGGCCGTAGTGGATATTGAAGCCGTGTGCGAACTGGAGCGTGTCGCCGGCGTCCAGTTCGTCCTCGATGGCCTCGTAGACGGCCGGCTGAATCGTGTCCGGGACGAGCATCACGACGCGGTCCGCCTCGCCGGCGGCCACGTCGGGCGTCTCGACACGGAGGCCCGCGTCCTCGGCGTCAGCCCACGACGAAGAGTCCTGTCGGAGGCCGACGATTACGTCGACGCCGGACTCGTGAAGGTTCAGCGCGTGGGCGTGGCCCTGCGACCCGTAACCCAGCACGGCTACGGTCTCATCGTTGATTGTCGATACGTCAGCGTCCTCGTCGTAATAGACTGTTGTGGTAAGTTCGTCAGACATCTTTCTCTAATGTTTTCGGGCCGCGTTCCAGTGCGGCGGCCCCGGTTCGCACAATTTCCTGCACATCGAACTGCTTGAACGCCTCGATGGCGGCGTCGATCTTCTGCTTGCTACCCGTAATCTCGACGGTGACCGAGTCGGTCGACGCGTCGACTGCCTGCCCGTTATACATATCGGCGACCGCATTGACATCGTCGGGCTTCTCGCCGCTGACTTTCACCAGCGCGAGCTCCCGGCGGACGGCCTCGCCTTCGAGTTCCCTGACCGAAATGACTGGCACGAGCTTCCGCAGTTGCTTTTTCGCCTGGTCGATCCCCGGTTCCGGCTCCTCGATGAGGATCGTCATCCGGGCTGTGTCGTCGTCGACTGTCGGCCCGACGGTCAGGCTTTCGATGTTGAACTGCCGTCGGCTGAACAGCGCTGACACTTCCGACAGCACGCCCGGCCGGTGTTTGACCAGCGCGGACAGCACCGCCTGTCGCGGTTCGTGTGTCACTTCGGCCTCGGGGTCGACGCGGATTCCCTGCGTGTTGCGTCGGCCCTTCGGGCGCATCCGTTCGTCCGGCGCGGGGCCTGGCATTCCTCCAGTCATTGTTAGATCATGTCCAGATGGTCTTCGTTGAGCGCGAACTGGCCGTTGTCACCGCCGCTTGGGACCATCGGGAAGACGTTCTCCCCGGGGTCGATGTGGGCGTCGATGACGCTCGGGCCGTCGTAGTCGCGTGCTTCCTGTATCGTCTCCTCGACATTGTCGTAGGATTCGAGCGTGAACCCGCGTGCGCCGAAGGCCTCGGCGAGCTTGTCGAACTGCGGGATCCACGGGTACTCGGAGGCCATCCGGCGGCCCTCGTAGAAGCCGTCCTGCCACTGGCGGACCATCCCGACCGCCTCGTTGTTCAGGACGACGTAGGTGATATCGAGTTGCTCACGCACCGCGACCGACAGGCCCTGCACGGTCATCAGGAACGAGCCGTCGCCGTCGAAGCAGACGACCTCCTGGTCCGGCGCGGCGAGTTTGGCACCGATGGCGGCTGGCACGCCGTACCCCATCGTCCCGAGACCGTGGGACGACACCCACGTCCGGGGCTCGGTGTACTCCCAGAACTGGGAGGCCCACATCTGGTGCTGGCCGACGCCGGTACAGACGATAGTGTCGTCCGGCGTCATCTCCGAGAACTGCTCGACGACGTACTGCGGCTTCAGCGGCTCGTCGTCGGGCGTGTCGTAGTCCATCGGGTACTCATCTTTCCAGGTCTGGCACTGGTCGCGCCACTCGTCGGCGTCCGGCGCACGCGGCATCGCGTCGAACAGCTGCCGGAGCACGTTCCGGGCGTCTCCGATGAGTGGGTAGTCAGCGTAGACGTTCTTGCTGATTTCGGCCGGGTCGATGTCGACGTGGATGACCTCCGCGTCGGGGGCAAAGGAGTCGACGCCGCCGGTCAGGCGGTCGTCGAAGCGCGTCCCGATGGCCAGCATGCAGTCGGTGTTGCTAATCGCCATGTTGGCGTAGCCGGTGCCGTGCATCCCGGCCCACTCAAGCGAGAGTTCGTGGTCCTCGGGGAAGGAGCCGATGCCGGGCATCGTCGTGATGACCGGAATCTCGTACTCCTTTGCGAACTCACGGAGCGCACTCGATGCGTCTGCCTTGATGACGCCGCCACCCGAGAGGATGACCGGGCGGTCGGCTTCGGCTAGAGCTTCTGCGGCCTCCTGGACGTTTTCGTCGTCGGCTTCCTCCGGCACCTCGTAAGTCTCCGGCGTCTCGGGGGAGCCGGGTTCAACCTCGGTTTCGCCCTGAGTCACGTCCTTCGGCAGGTCGACCAACGTCGGTCCCTGCCGGCCGGCGTCAGCGAGCGCGAACGCTTCGCTGACATCGTCGCCGACAGTGTCTGAGTCGGCAGCGAAGTAGCTCTCCTTCGTGATCGGCTGGGTGATGCCCACCGTGTCCGTCTCCTGGAACGCATCGTTGCCGACGAATTCCGTCGGGACCTGGCCGGTCAGCGCGATGACCGGGTCCGAGTCCATGTTGGCGTCGGCGATGCCGGTCACGAGGTTCGTCGCCCCGGGGCCGGACGTGGCGAAACAGACGCCGGGGTCGCCGGTGACGACGCCGTACGCGTCCGCCGCGTGTGAGGCCCCCTGTTCGTGGGCCATCGTGACGTGGTTGATATCGGAGTCGTACAGCGCGTCGTAGACGGGCATGATTGCACCGCCCTGAACGCCGAAGACGTAATCGGTCTCGGCGTTTTCGAGCGCGCGAATAACCGACTGCGCGCCCGTTGTGACCGGCTCCTGTTTGGTTTCTGGTTCTGTTTCTTCCTCTTCCTTGGGGACGGATGCGCGTTCGCTCATCGTGTCATCCCTCCGTCTGTTCGTGTTCGGGGTCGATACCGCGGTGATGTGTGTGCTGCGTGCATGACTGATGACTCTGTGGTGGTATGACGAATCGATTCGGCCGGGGGTGAAAAGGTAAAGAGAGGGGCTATAGTGCCCCTACAATACGCACGCCGAGAATAGCGGTCGCGGTGCTGGTGGGGGTTCGAACCTGACGCCCAGCAGCCGCGGTCATCACATCCGAATGCAGTTCGTCCCGAATAATAAACGTTCTGTGATAGCTGTTGGCGGGCAACCGCTCGAAACCGGGTACTCACCGGTGGCTGCTCACTCGTAGTGACAGCCGGAAGCGAGGTCATTGGCCTACGCCCGGACCTCCTCGCTCTCCTCGGTCACGCCGATCTCCTCGGCGAACCGTTCAAGCACCGACATGGTGACCTGCTCTTCCGCGCCGTACTCCTTGACGCGGCGAGTCACTTCGCGGACCTCCGCCTCGCTCGGGTCGTATCCGGCGTCGACGAGCCGTTCCCGAACCGAGTGGGCTCCGGTGTGCTTGCCGAGCACGAGCTCGCGTGTGGCCCCGACCATCTCGGGAGTCATGACACCCGGCTCGAACGTGTCGGAGTTCTCGATGACACCGGCAGCGTGGATACCGCTCTCGTGGGAGAAGGCGTTACGCCCGACGACAGGCTTGTTCGCCGGCACCCCGATGTCGGACTTCTCCTCGACGATCCGCGACAGCTCTGTGATGCGGGTGGTGTCGATTCCGGTGTCGACATCGTAGAGCGACTCCAGCGCCATCACGACCTCTTCGTAGGCCGCGTTGCCGGCGCGTTCGCCGATCCCGTTGACCGACACCTGCGCCTGGCTGGCTCCGGCCTCAAAGCCGGAGATGGCGTTGGCCGACGCCAGTCCGAAGTCGTCGTGCGTGTGCACGTCGATGTAGGCATCGGTGCAGTCGTCGACGATTTCGATGAGGTCGTAGAACCGCCGCGGCGTGGCGACCCCACACGTGTCCGGAATGTTGATCCAGTCCGCCCCCGCCGCGGACGTGGCCTCGATGACTTCGACGAGGAAGTCCTCGTCAGTCCGAGTCGCGTCCATCGGCGAGAACATGCATTCGACGCCCGCATCTTTGATCATCTCGACACAGTCGACGGCAGTGTCGAGTGCCTCCTGACGGGTCGCGTGCATGGAATCTTGCAACTGTACGTCCGACGTCGAGACGAAGGTGTGGACCATGTCCACACCGGAATCCAGAGCCGCCTCGATGTCTTTCTCGACCACACGCGCCAGTCCGCAGGTCGTCACTCGCGTGGACTCGGCGATGTCGCGCACTGCCTCGAACTCCGCGTCGGAGTTGACGGGGAACCCGGCCTCGATGACGTGGGTGCCCATCTCGTCGAGCAGCGCGGCTATCTCGCGTTTGTCCTCGTAGTTGAACGACGTGCGTGGTGACTGCTCACCATCGCGCAGCGTGGTGTCGAAAATCCGTGCGTCTGTTATCTCAGACGTGGAATCCAGTGTGCCCTGGAAGAACTCGATCCGCCGGAGATTCCGACGTGCCCTCGTTGTTGGACATAAGCACCCGTAACTGGATGCTTCCACTATTTATACCTGTCCATAAGGCGGTGATGCGTACACACGTCACACAGGTACGACCGCGGCCAGTGCGACTGCCGCGCGTCAGACAGGTGGGGAGGATTTTTGCTCTATCCGCCCATGTGTGTGGCTATGAGTGATTTCGAGGGGCTGGACCTACAGGCCGTGGAGGACCAGATGGATGAGGACCGTGATGGGGCTGGTAGCAATCGCGTCGTGCTCGGCGTCCTTGACGGATCGGAATCGCCCGACCAGTGGATCGACACCATCGAGAACGGGTCGGTACTGGTCCTCAACGTCGAGGGCGACCTGAACGAGCTTGCAGCCGGGTTCGCCCGACCGGTCCGCGAGGCCGGCGGCGAACTGATGCACTTCCGCGGGTTCCTGATTGTGACGCCGCCGGGGGTCAGCATCGACTCCGAGCGGCTGGATTGAGCGACACAACAGGCTGCATCCACCGAGCGGTGCTGTCGTGGGCGATACATTTCTCTGTGATGTCTATCGAAACCACGGGCGTAGCGATTTCGGCCGACGACAGAACAGCTAGCACGACCGCTCACGGCGAGAGCAGTCGCTGCAACAGGCCGTGCCACACGCGAATACCGTGGTTCCACGCTTGCCAGTAGGCGTCAAAGAAACGAGGGGAACCACTGTCAGTGTGGCGCGGTCGGGTCGTGATCTGGGTGTGACAATCCGGGCAGCGGTAGTGCGTACTACCACACCGTTCGACCACAGCCCAGTCACCGTCGTACCTGCTCTGGTGCCCACAGTCCGGACAGAACAGCGTCGCCTTCGCGGGGACATCGTGTTCAGTCCGGGAGTCAGTCAGGGACATCCTCGACTCGAACGTGGCTCTGGATACGAAAAGAACCTACCTATGAGGGGCCTATACGGCTACTAGTACAGGGGAGGTCATTATATTCGCATCCAGCGAGTGCATCCCCGAATATCACTGGGCGGCCACGCCGACACCAGCGGCCGCCTACGCTGATACCAGCGTCAGGTAGTGGCCGTCCCGGTCCCTGATTCGGACGCCCTCGTCGACCGATGTGACCGCAAGCGCGTCGTCAGCGACTTCCCTTGCCGTCGATTTCGGGTCTTCGGCAACGACGCCGAAGTCCACGTGGACGCCGCCGCGGGCGTCGGCGATGCCGAGCCGTGGTGACCACAACTCTAGGTCGAGGTCGCCGGTCGACAGCCTGACCCGGCCTTCGTCGCGGCCGTCGTCGACCAGTTCGAACCCTAGCGTGGTGTAGAACTCCACTGCCGAAGACAACTCCTCGACTTCGAGGACGAGTTCGAACAGGCCGGTGACGCCAGCGCCGTCGACCGCCCGCTCACCGAGTTCCACACAGTTACCCTGCGGGTCATAGAAGTACAGCGACCGCGCGTCCCCGAAGGTGTGTTCGACCAGGTCGAAACGCTCGTCCAGCCGGTCGTACCAGTCATCGTACTCCCGCTCGGGAATCGTGAGCGCGTAGTGGGTGTGGAGCCCGCCGCGCGGCACCGCTCCCGGAGCGCGGAGCCTGAGTTCGGTGTCGCCGGCTGCGAGTACGGCCTCGTCTGGGCTCTCTGAAACGACATCAAGTTCCAGAAAGGCCTCGTAGAACGCCGTCGCACGGTCTGGGTACTTCACCTCTAGCGTGATCCAGGCGGGCGATGAGAGCATATCGGCGCTTCGACCGCCACTGACAAAGCCGCTGTGGACGCCGTTTCACAGGCGAAACAACGACAGCACGCGTGTTTCCCGTTCGCGACCATTTATTCGCGTCAGGCTCGTACAGAGGCGTATGCCAATCAAAGGTCAGAGCGAGGCGACGGAGTGGCTGGAGACGAACCGCTGGGAACGCGGCGTGAGCTACATTCCGTACCCCGACGAGATGATGGTCCGGGCGAGTCACGTTCTCAAAACGGATGCCGGCGTGTTCGTCGCCGACCCGATAGACGTCGACGGTATCGACGACCTGTTCGCGGAGTTCGGCGAGGTGGCTGGCGTCGTCATTCTGTTAGACCGGCACAAACGCGACAGCGCCGCCGTTGCGAATCGACACGACGTGCCGGTGTATATCCCCGACTGGATGTCAGGTGTCGAAGAAGATATCGACGCACCGGTTGAACGCATGCACCAACAACTGCCGGGCACGGACTACGGCGTCCACAAGATCATCAAGAACTCGTTCTGGCAAGAGGCCGCGCTGTATGGCGACGAAGACGACACGCTCGTCGTCCCAGAAGCGGTCGGGGCGGCGGACTACTTCCTCGCCGGCGACGAACGACTCGGTGTCCACCCGATGTTGCGCCTGTTCCCGCCGAAGAAGCTCACGCGGCTTGACCCCGAACGAGTGCTGGTCGGGCACGGAGAAGGTGTGATGGAAGACGCCGCCGAGGCCATCGACTACGCGCTTCGCGGGTCCCGCGGCCGAACGCCGGGGCTGTACGCGAAGAACCTCAAGTCGCTCGTGCTCGGCTAAATCGGGTCAAACGACGCCGTTTTACCCGGGCCGTGCGAAAGTATGGCGTGGTCTACGTCACACGCGGACTCGTCGAGACGCTGTTACGGCTCGCCAGCGAGGCCGAACCTGACGACGTGACGATTTCGCTGGCCGTCACGCCTGCTGGAGAGCTTCCTGACACAGACTTGCCGGACGAGACGCCGGTGTTCACTGACTTTTATCTCCCCTCAGCCGGGGCCTCAGTGAAGGCAGTGTTCGGCGTCGACCTGGGGACGCCAGCCGGCCAGACGCAGGGCCGGTTCGTCTCCCATCCCGAGGGGTACATGGGTGTTAGCAAGACCGACGACCTGCATGAAGTGATTTTCGTCGGCATCCCGCCGTGGGATATCGACGCCTTCGGAGCCTTTGACAGAGCCGGGCAAGCGCAGGATGTCACGATTCTCGACATCGAGCCGCCCGAGAAGTATCCGCAGTAGCGACCTAGCTACTCCAAGTAGCCCAGGTCTCGCAGCTGGTCGGTGATATCCTGAAACTGCGCTTCGGTCAGTTCCCCTTCCCGCTGGTGTTCAACGACGATACTCCGGAGCAGGAACCGGACGAGGTCGGACGTACTGGAGAAACTCGTCCCTTCGATGGTCTCTTCGACGCGCTCCGCGAGGTCCTTCGGAATCGATACTGTGGTGTAATCAGCCATATCGACACGGATGTTTGCCTGCGGGATATGCGTTGTGTCCCAGTTTAGCGCGGGTCCGTGGCCTCAGTGTCGAACTGGCCCATCGTGGCGTGATTGGTCGGCGAGAACATCTTCGGCGCGCGGCGGGACCGAGACTGGTCGTCCGCGTTGTCAAAGGGCAGTGTGGTTGTCGGGTACGAGTCCTCGTTTCGGGGGGTCGTGATTCGTGTTGTCATCCTGGGGGTCGTGTCGGCCGGCGTCTGTGGTTTGTAGGCAGTGCAGTGTGGGTGTCGCGTGCAGGGCGTACATCTGATACAAGCATTGGGTACCACCACCTTTTGACCCATCCATAATAAATGTTCATGATGGTGGCGCAGAAATACTGTTGTGTGGTAACAAGCCGTTTGAAAAGGAATATCATAGATTAACGGCGGCCAGAATGAAACTGCAACTATAGCTTTCGGGCCGATTCAACTACCTCAGACTACAAACTGGATCTCGTACTCGGTCAAGTTTTCGTAGCCGTCGGCAGTGACGACGGCGATGTCCTCGATTCGGACCCCGCCGACAGCAGGGTCGTAGAGGCCGGGCTCGATAGTGACGATGTGCCCCGGTTCGAGTTCGCCGCCGTTCGGCGCCAGCCGTGGAAGCTCGTGGACGTCCAGCCCGACGCCGTGGCCTGTGCTGTGGATGAATCCCGTCTCCGTTCGGTCGTCGTCACGCAGCGTCGGTTCGCCGGCGTCCTCGTACACGTCACAGACCGCGTCGTGTACGTCCGCGCCGGTCGCACCGGGTTCCAACGCGTCGAACGCGGCCTCCATCGCGCGTTCGGTCAGGTCGTACCACTCGCGCACCGTCTCGCTGGGCTCGCCTTTCACGAACGTCCGCGTCATGTCGGCGTGGTACTTCGTCGCCTTGTCCTTCGGGAAGATGTCGATGATAACCGGCTCGTGGGCGACGAGCGGCCCGCTCCCAGAGTCGTGGGGGTCCGCAGCGTCCGCCCCGCAGGCGACGATAGTCTCGTCCAGCGAGCAGCCGTGCCGGAGCAGCGTCACCTCGATCTCCTCTTTCACCCGCTCGCTCGTCAGCGTCTCACCGTCAACTTCGAGCGTCTCGTCTTCGGCAATGTCCGACGCTTCGAGCAGCGATTCAGCAGCCTCCATTGCCGCCTCGTTGGCCCGCTGTGCCGTCCGGACGTAGTCGACTTCTGTCTCGGTCTTGGTTGCTCGGATCTCCGTGACGATGCCGTCGGTGTCTGCCGACACGTCGACACCACGTTCGCGCAGGCTGTCTGCGGTCCGGAGCGGGAACCGCGGTGGGACGGCCACGCTATCTACGTCATAGGCCGCGAGGAAATCTGCGAGAACGTGTGAAACGGCCTCGTCAGGGCCGTGCTCCTCGACTTTGCTCTGGTGGTCGAAATCGACGTAGCGTTCGACGGTCTCGGCCCGCGACTCGCGCTTGGCTCGGCCGAACTCCAGACTCCGCGGGAAGAGCAGATGTGTGTCACCGTCGTACAGCGTGATGAACGGGTCCGGCGCGTCGAAGCCGGAGAGATAATACTGGTCTGACACCTCAGAATCCGCATCGAGGAGGTAACCGTCAACGCCGGCGTCATCGAGATATGCGTCCAGTGCTGTGAGGTCAGGTTCCATACGTGTCAGTCTGTCCCCCATCCCCATATACGTCTCCCACTGAGTCGCTCGGTGGCCCGATATATGACCACGAATACCATACCGATGTAGTTTGGCCGCTCATTTATTGACGCTCCAGCCCCTCAATACTAGTAATGAGTGACTTGTCCGGTGAAGACGTGACTGTCGTCGGTGGCGGCATCGGTGGGCTCTCCGCTGCGTGCTATCTGGCGGACGCAGATGCGAACGTTTCGCTACTGGAGAAAAACGAGCAACTCGGGGGTCGCGCCTCCCGGCTGGAGGTGGATGGGTTCCGGTTCGATATGGGTCCGTCGTGGTATCTGATGCCCGACGTGTTCGAGCGCTTCTTTGCGTACTTCGGCAAGGAGCCACGCGATTACTACAACCTCCAGCGACTCGACCCGCACTACCGGGTCTTCTTCAAGGACGGCGACCAGATCGACGTGACCGGCGACAACGACCAGATGGCCCAGAAATTCGAGGAGTACGAACCCGGTGCGGGCGAGGCCTTCCGGGACTACCTCGCGACGAGCGAACGCCACTACGAGACGGCGATGAACAAGTTCGTCTATGAGGACCGCTCGGAGCTGCGCGACTGGGTCGACCTCGACGTGATGACTGCCGCGCCGGTCGGCCTCCAGCTCATCGGCACGATGCAGAGCCACGTCGAGGACTACTTCGAGCACCCGAAGCTCCAGCAGATCATGCAGTACACGCTGGTCTTCCTCGGTGGCTCTCCGCGGACGACGCCAGCGCTGTACAACATGATGAGCCACGTCGATTTCAACCTCGGCGTGTACTACCCCGACGGCGGCGTCGGCGCGGTCGTCGACGGCCTTGTCGAACTCGGCGAGGAACTCGGCGTCACCTACGAGACCGACGCCGAAGTCAACGAGATTTCCCGGCGGAAGGATGGATTCCTCGTGGAGACAGTCCACGGCAACACGACCCACCCCGACGAAGTGGTTGTCAACGCCGACTACGGCCACGCCGAACGGGAACTCCTGCCCGACCACGAGCGCCAGTACGACGACGACTACTGGGACGACAAGACGTACGCGCCGTCCGCCTTCCTCATGTACATGGGCGTCGAGGGCGACGTGGAGCCCCTGAAGCACCACACGCTCGTCCTGCCGACGGACTGGGACCCCCACTTCGACGACATCTTCGACGAGCCCGCGTGGCCCGATGACCCGGCGTACTACCTCTGTGTGCCCTCGAAAACCGACGACACCGTCGCCCCCGACGGCCACTCGAACCTGTTCGTCCTAGTCCCCATCGCGCCGGGGCTGCACGACGGCGACGAGATCCGCCAGGAGTACCGCGAGAAGATTCTGGCCGACATCGCCGACAACACCGGCGTCGACCTGCGCGACCGCATCGTCTACGAGAAGCAGTTCGCCGTCTCCGACTTCGGCGAGCGGTACAACGCCACGGAGGGCACAGCTCTCGGGCTGGCACACACACTCCGCCAGACCGCCCTGCTGCGACCCAACAACCGCTCGTCGGCCGTCGACGGCCTCTACTTCACGGGGTCGTTCACGACGCCCGGCATCGGCGTGCCGATGTGTCTCATCAGCGGCGAACACACCGCGGAGGCGCTCATCGAGGATATCGCCTGAGTAATGCCCGAACTCCCGACCGACCGCATTACCGCCGTCATTCCGCCGGAGGAGACGCTTGTGGGCTACCTGTTGCGGCTCTCCCGGCCGCGGTTCTGGCTGTACCTCGGCGGCCCGGTCATCGTCGGCGTCAGCTACGCGGCCGACGGCCCGGGAGAGTTGTTCTCGCCGCTGGCTATCGCGCTGTTTCTGTACTTCACCATCCCTGGGAACGTGTTCCTCTACGGCGTCAACGACATTTTCGACGCCGACATCGACGAGCACAATCCCAAGAAAGACGAGGGCCGGGAGGTCAGCTACCGGGGGGACAGCGCTATCACAGCCATCGTCGTCGCCAGCGGCGCGCTCGCGTTACTGTTCGTTCTCGGGCTGCCGACGCTCGGGGTCGTGGCCCTGCTCGCCTGGATTGGGCTGTCGATCGAGTACTCGGCCCCGCCGTTGCGGTTCAAGACGACGCCGTTCCTTGATTCCATCTCGAACGGCCTGTACATCCTGCCCGGTGTCATCGGCTACGCCGCTATCGAAGGGGTGGCCCCGCCAGCGACAGCGGTCGCCGGCGCGTGGCTCTGGGCGATGGGGATGCACACCTTCTCGGCGATTCCCGATATCGAACCCGACCGCGAAGCCGGCATCCAGACGACGGCGACGTTTCTGGGCGAGTCAAACACCTACTACTACTGCGTGATGTGCTGGCTCACGGCCGCGTTCGTGTTCACGTACACGCACTGGGTGTTCGGACTGATACTGCTCGTCTATCCCGGCCTCGTCTTCGGAATTCTCGGCATCGGCGTCGACATCGACGAGGCGTACTGGTGGTATCCTGCGATTAACACCGTCGTCGGCATGGTGTTCACGCTCATTGCGCTGTGGGTGATGCTGTATGGGTAGTGGCGAAGACCGAACGCTGGCGGGCTGGACGCTCCCGGAAACAAAGACCGACGCGACCGCGCAGTTCGACCAGTTCGTCACTGAGAACCGATTTACCATCGCCGTCGTCTTTCCGCTCGTCGGCGCGGTGACCTTACTCGCGAGTGCCGAGGGGCTTCTGCCGGACCCGCTCGCGTTCAATCCCTACTTCGTTCTGTTCGGGACGTTCGTGATGCGACTCCCGCTAGTCGCCGGCGTCTTTCCGCTCGTGGACCGCCGGGCCGGCCTTGCGCTGGTCGCGCTGACACTCTACTCGTACGGCATCGAACTCGTCGGCGTCCGGACCGGCTGGCCCTACGGCGATTTCATCTACGGCGTCGACCTCGGCCCAATGTTGCTCGGTGAGGTACCGTTCGGGCTCCCGGTCTTCTTCTTCCCGCTAGTCCTGAATGCCTACCTGCTCGTCCTGCTGTTGCTCGGCAACAGGGCAGCGTCAACCGCGGTCCGGCTGCTGGCGACGCTGGCGACGGTCATGCTCGTTGACCTCGTGCTTGATCCGGGTGCTGTGGCCATCGGCTTCTGGATCTACGAGATGCCGCAGTTCTACGGCGTCCCGTGGCAGAACTACGCCGGCTGGCTCCTGTCGGGATCAGTCGCCGTCCTCCTGTTCGACTTCGGGTTCGACCGCGCGGGGCTCCGCCGGCGACTCCGGGACTGCCCGTTCATGCTTGATGACCTGGTGAGCTTCGTCCTGCTGTGGGGCGGTATCAACCTGTTTTACGCGAACTGGGTACCGGTCGGTCTGGCCGCGCTGCTGGGGGCTGGCCTCCTCTGGACGGACCGCTTCGACTTCGACCTCTCAGAAACCCGGCTCGGCCGTGCCGTCTGGCGGTGACCTCGTGGCTTGCTGTTGCCCGCCTGTCACGACCGCCGAGACAGGCCAAGCGTTTAAGCAACCACGTAGGTAGGTGAACGTATGGATCGAATCCCGTTTGGAATCCGCCAGCTTGATTCCATCATCAACGGTGGAGCGCCCGCGGGGAGCGTCGTCCTGCTCTCCGGCGAGGCCGGCGCTGGCTCCCGGGAGTTCATGCATACGAGCGCACTCATCAACGGGCTCGAACAGGTAGACACGGAGCTGCACGACCTCTACTACGGCGACCGCTCGCCGGACGCTGTCGCCCCGGACGAGGTCCACTACATTTCGTTTACGACAAACGAATCGCAACTGGTCAGCGAGATGCGGCTGGCGATGGACGACGATGTGGTCGATAAGGGGAGCCGGGCGGTCGAGTTCCACGACCTCTCAGAGCGATATTTCCACATCAGTCCGGTGCCACGGGACTGGTACGCCAGCGAAACCGCATCGATCACCGACCTCCGGGCGCGGCACGAGCGGGAGGACCTGCTCGGGACGCTCGGCATGGTGCTGAACGAGGTGGCGGCGAACAACCTCGTCGTCATCGACTCACTATCGGATCTTGTCAGCGCCATGGGTGAGGAAATCGAGTGGTCGGACATCAGCTCACTCGTTCAGGGGCTTCAGAAGGCGGCCCATCAGTGGGGCTGTCTGCTCCTCTTGCACATCAATCCCGAGACGCTGTCGACGGTGCGACACGGGCAACTCGTCGACGCCTCCCACGGCACGATGGAGTTCGCGTGGGAATCCGGCGGCTCCACTCGCGCCCGAACCCTCGTCGTCCAGCAGTTCCGTGGCGTCCTCTCACAGATCGAGGACGAGGACATCGTGCAGTTCGAGACTGAACTGGGCGATGCCGGCTTCGACATCAGCGACGTGCGCAAGATTCGATAGCGATAGTCGGCGGGACAACTGGCTGTAGCTGTCGGCAGAGAACAACGAGAACGCTGCTGCGTGGTCGCTTCCACTCTCGGTATCTGAAATCGGCGGTAAACCCTTATCAGTGTTGTTCGTCAAGGGTGTCGTAATGTCCTCCGAGTCGACTGATGACGGGGGAGTGTACGTCGAGCTATCTGCAGATCTAGACGAGTGGCTGACCGAGCAAGCCGAGGCACTCGGCGTGCCTCGCGACGCCGTCATGGAGCAACTGCTGGCCGCATACATGACAACAGCCGATTCGGACGGCGAAATGGGGGACCACCTCCAGCCGTCGTCGGACGAACTGGATGCCGTCGTCGCCGCAACCGTAGACGAGAAGCTGAACGGCTCAGTCGAAGCGGCGACCGAGAGCGCTGTGAGTGCCCAGATCCCCGATATCGTCGATGCGGTGGAACGCCAGCTTGCCGATCGGTTCGACGCGCTCGAAGCGGACTTTCAGACGAAAATCGACGACGTTCGCGAGCGCGTCGTGCAGGTCAAACGGGAGGCTGACGCGAAAGCGCCGGCTGACCACAGCCACGAGGAGTTCGACCGCATCGAGGCACTCTCACAGGAGATTGACGCGATGGAGACAGAACTCACCGCGCTTCGAGGCGATCTGACCGATTCGGTCGAAACGCAGGACGAGCGAGTCGCCGACATCGACGCCCGTCTCGACGATGTCGAAGACAAACTCACTCGCGTCGCCTGGGTCGTCAGCGACCTCCGCGACGACCATGGCGGCCGGGACCAGAACCAGAAAGCGGTCGACCGGCTGAAACGCGCCGCGGCACAGGAGAACATCTCGACGGCACGGTGTTCGAACTGTGACGAGCAGGTCGATATCGGGCTCCTGACCGAACCCCAGTGTCCGCACTGTAACACGACAGTGTCGGACGTGCGACCCGAGGGCGGCATTATCCGCTCGAAGGCGCGGCTGGTGGCCGCAGCACAGCTTGAACCGGGCGAGACCAATGAGTGACGACGAACGAGACCCCTTCGAAGAACTCGATTCCGGCGACGAGCGCGAGGGCGACCCGTTCGAGCGCCTCGATGCGGGGCCTGACGGCGCGAACGACTCGACAGACGCACGCCAGCCACCCGACGATAGCTGGACCGACATCGAATCGAGCGACGAACCGACCGACGATATGTCCGAGACGGGTCCCAGTGCAACTGATGATGACGACCTGCTCTCAGCCGTCGACACGGAAGAGTTTCGTTCAGATTCGGCAACTGACTCTGACAGGCCACTTTCTGGATCGTCACCCGATTCAGATGACCCCTTCTCGGGAATGGACGAGCGCGGCGAAGACCCCTTCGGGAGCGGCGAAAGCGCGTTCGAGCGGGTCGATGTCGACCACATCGACGCGGATAAGGTGTGGGCAGAAATCGCCGCCGACGACGATAACGAAACCACACCAGAGAGCCGGTACGCGGAGGTGTCGAAACACCGCTACTGTGAGCAGTGTGAACACTTCTCCGCGCCGCCGAACGCACACTGCACGAACGACGGGACCGAAATCATGGAGTTCCTCGACATGGAGACGGTCCGACTGCTGGACTGTCCGGTGGTCGCAGAGCAACACGAGATCGAAGACGAGCAGTAACGGCTTTTTGCCTCGGTGTCGGACGGGCGTGTATGCAGTTCTGCGACGACTGTGGCTCGATGATGCACGCCGATGGTGACGAGATGGTCTGCCAGTCCTGTGGCGCGCGGGTCGCGAAAGACGAGGACCGCGCGGCGGCGTTCGTCAGCACGGACGAACAGAGCGACGACGAACTGATAGAGACCGAGGAGGGGTCGAACTTCGAGGGGAAGCCCACGGCCGACGACGTGACCTGTGAGGAATGCGGGCACGGCAAAGCGTGGTACACGATCAAACAGACCGGGTCAGCCGACGAACCGCCGACGCGATTCTTCAAGTGTCAAGAATGTGGCCACCGGTGGCGTGAGTACAACTAGAGCAGCGAATCTAGAATCCGGAGCTCTTCGTCCTCGGATATTTTCTCGGAGTCCATACACGCGTGGACAACCTTGTGGACGAGTTCGGGGTCCTGAAACGGGTCGGATTGCGGCGATCCGCCGCCATCCGCGATGGTTTCGACCTGCCCTTCGAGCTCGGCCAGTTGTTCGGAGAGGTCCTCAACAGTCGACTGGAACGTTGTCAGTGTGGTGTTCACCTCGCCGGCTGCTGTTTCGGCCGCCGCGATAGAGGACTCGGTGCTGTCGGACGCGGTATCTGGTTCTGACACCCGACTGTCGGCGTCATCTGGGGTGTCTGTTGACTCCGATGATTCGCTGTCGGATGCTGGGGTTTCGGTCTTACCGGAGGGGGTCGCCGACCCGGTCTCCTGCTCGCAGAACACAGCGTTTGCGAACGCCTCGCGGTTCGTCCAGTCGAACCCGTCGATGCCGTTGACGCGATTGCTCACGGTCGAAGCGGTGACGCCGAGCGTTTCTGCGAGATCTCGCTGGGACGCGGTGGGGTGTTGCTGAATTGCCCGGAGCGTCTCGCGCTCTGTCGACGAGAGGTCCTCGGGGGCCGGGTGCGACTGTGACCCCGCCGACGGTTCAGCCGGTGACTCGTCGGACGAGTCCGTCTCGTCGGTTTCAGCCGGGTCGCCGTGTTCTTCGAGGACCCGTTCGACCAGTTCCGTTGTCGCGCTCGGTACTTCGGCCGCAAGCTCTGCGATGGACGCCTCAGGGTTCTCGGCCGCTACGTCGAGTATTTGCTTGTGACGCATCGATTTGGGGGCCGTTTGGCCCTTCGTTGATTTGCTCATTGATATCACCTCGTAGGGAAGGTGCCGCCACCCAATTCCCCCAACCTGATATACATTTGACCGAAACCAACGGAATTGTCAAAAGCTTTTGGTTAGACACAAACATTAATTAACATGTTATTTAATCAGACCGTGCCTGAATTTCGGTAACACAGACTATGCAGAGCGAGGAGGCAGGTGGGTTCCGGTCGAACGGGGAACGGTCGGTCAAAACAGAATCTGAGCCTTCTGAAGGCATTTATTCAGGGCAGGGCAACCCAGAGTCATGTACCGCCGTCGTGTTCTGGCACTCTGTGGACTGGCTATCATCGGTGCTGGATGTCAGGGTGAGACTGCTGACACCGAAACAGTGACGCCGGTCCGGTCGCCGGTCGTCAGCGAAACTGACACCGGGCCGCCGCCCGCGGTGACGGTTACCGACGCCGCGGTGATGCCCGGCGTCGTGGTCCCGGGTACCGACTCTATCACTGTCCAGCCAGCCGACGGCCAGTTCCTCGTGTTGACAACAACTATCCGGGGCTCGGGAGTAGACCGCACCGCGTTTTCACTCAGGTTCGACGGGTCGACGTACAGCCCCGAGACGTTCAGGAACGGCCTGTATCGCGATGGCGAGTGGGGCCGACAGTTCACCGAGACCGGTGGGCCGCTGGTCTTCAACCTCCCCGAAACCGGCTCAGCCAGCGATACTCAATTGTCCTGGCCCGGCGGGAAGTGGACGCCACCGGAGGCAGTTCGAGACCGACTCCAAATCCCGCTCCCCTCGTTCGATATCACGCTTGGCGGGCCAGAGCAGGTCACCGAGCCCGCCAAGCCAACGCTTTCGATAACGGTCACAAACACGGGCGACACCGCTGGTCGGTACGTCATTGCACTCAACCGAACCGGTCCACGCGTCGCCTACGCGCCAGTCGGCCGGTTTGACGGAAAACTGAAGCCGGAAGAGACAGCGGTCATCACGCACGACGGTAAAACACCGTACGTCGACGATACGGAACCCCGCGAAGTCATCTACCGACTACGAGCCCCGAAAGACTACAACGACGCGACACACCGAATCAAGCCGGTCGACGAGGAAACCGAAACCGAATCGTAGTGCTCTATCGCGTTCGAAAACCGACTTTGCCTCGCAGAAAGTCACCAGACAGCCATGCGCTGGCGCAGAAGCGCCGCCTCAGACCCCTTCGAGGTCGGACCGGTACTCGTTGATCTTGTCGTCGGCGTCTTCGATGGCTTCGGTCACGTCGTCCGCGTCACCGCTACTGAGGTCGTTGAGCGCCGACTGGATGCGGGCGAGTCGACCGTGGTCCGGGCCGCGTTCGTCAGTCGCAAGACTGTCAAGCTGGTCGGCGAGTTCGGCGAGGCGTTCGCTCGCCTCATCGCTGCCAGTGTCTTCGGCCGCCGATTCGAGCAGTTCACTCGCGGACGCGAGTTCGTCGCGTGTCATACGTGGCAATTTACAGATGGGGACTAAAACGATTCGGCTTACGCGAGCGGGTTTATTTAAATAAGCAATGGGTGTCCAACGGGCCGGCATGACACTCCTGCGTGCAACAATCGCGATAAGGATGACCCGCGGTCGGCACGACGGACAACGTTTACCCCGCACCCGCTCGCAGACGTGCTATGGCAAATTTCCTCTTCTGTTCGCTGGACGCAGCGCTCATCGGCGACATTGCGTGGCAGGTCACCGAGGAGGGACACGACGTTCGCTATTACATCGAGGCCAACAGCGATCAGGAGATCGCCGACGGGTTCGTCCCGAAAACTGACGACTGGCGAGGGGACCTCGACTGGGCTGATGTCGTCATCTTCGACGACATCTGGGTGGGCAGCGATATCGGTACCGGCGAAATCGCACGGGAACTCCGAGCCGAAGGTCACGCCGTCGTCGGCGGGACGCCCAATACGGACGCGCTCGAAGAAGACCGCGGCTACGCGATGGAGATACTCGAAGACCACGGTGTCAACACTATCGAGCACCACGTCTTCGAGGACTTCGACGCCGGCATCCAACACGTACAGGAGAACCCCGCCCCGTACGTCATCAAACCGCTCGGGGAAGTCCAGAACGTCAAGCGACTCCTCTACGTCGGGAACGAGGACGACGGCAGTGATATCGTCGACGTGCTTCGTGCCTACAAGAAGGCGTGGGGCCACCGCATGAAGGGCTTCCAACTACAGCGGAAGGTCGAGGGCGTCGAAATCGCGGTCTGTGGCTTCTTCAACGGCGAGTCGTTCGTCGAACCGATCAACTTCAACTTCGAGCACAAGAAGCTGTTCCCGGGCAACATCGGTCCCTCGACCGGCGAGATGGGGACCTCGATGTTCTGGGCGGGCCGGAACGAACTGTTCGCGGAGACGCTCGGCAAGGTGGAAGGCTGGCTCGCCGACGAGGGGTACGTCGGCAGCATCGACATCAACTGTATCGTCAACGACAGCGGGATCTATCCGCTGGAGTTCACGCCGCGCTTTGGTTATCCGACCATAGCGCTCCAAGAAGAGTCGTTTGAATCAGAAACGGGCCAGTTCTTCCTCGATCTGGCACACGGGCGCGACCCGGACTTGGAGGTCCATCGTGGATATCAGGTCGCGGTTCGGGTCGTCCTCCCGCCGTTCCCGTTCGACGACGAGGAGACCTACGATGAGAACTCCCGCAACGCCGCGGTCGTCTTCGAATCCGACAGCCGTGAGGGTATCCACATCGAGGACGCAAAGCGGGTTGATGAGCAGTGGCGGGTCGCCGGCGAGAGCGGGATGCCGCTGGTCGTCACGGGCAAAGGCGAAACAATGCAGGCGGCCCGCGAGCAGGCCTACAAGCGCGTCGATGCTATCCGTATCCCGAACCGCTACTACCGCGACGACATCGGCGAGCGCTGGATCGACGGCGACGGGGATCGGTTGCAAGCCTGGGGCTATCTCGGCCCGGCCCTGTAAGGACAGAGTGCCTGCATTGTCTTGCACCGCGCCCTTTGGCACGCGCCGAACGGGGACCTTTATGTGTGTAACACATACTCATGGATGACGAATGGATGCACAAACTGAACGGTCGCCGCTACACGTCTCGCACACCGACCACGACGACGGCTGGACGGTCGCCGTCGACCTCGACTCACTTCAGGTTAGCGACGACCACGTGACAGTTGACATCATCGGAACGGAGGCTATCGTGGCCGTCGACGCCCCGCACCTCCAGACGGAGTTCGACATCGACCTGCCGGCCGCCGGCGCAGTCCAGACACTCAGGAACGGCGTGCTCACGCTATCGCAGCGGAGCTAGCGCTGTCGCGGACTACTTGTTCAGCCGCAGTTTCGTCGTTGTGATAGCTCCATAACACGATGGGACTCCACAAGGGATTTGAGCGTGATGCTGGAAGCGTTCAGTGATGACCACTCATCCTGACCGGGACCCAAGCGACCTGCCGACGATTCGGGGCTCGGTGCCGCCGCTCCGTGCGTGGCTTCGAACGTTTCTCATCGGCCTCTGTATGGGCAGTGCCGATGGCGTCCCCGGCGTCTCTGGCGGGACAATCGCGCTTATCGCCGGGGTCTATGAGCGACTCATTGCTGCGATTACCGCCGTCACCCCGGGCCGGATAGTGCAGTTCTTTCGCGCACTCGCTCCCGTTGACGGCGGTGTCGATGTCCGCGGCGCGTTCTCCGAACTCCTCGAAATAGATATCTGGTTCCTCCTCGCGCTGGTCGCCGGCGTCGCCACCGCTGTCGTCATCGTGACACGAATTGTCCACATCGCCAGTCAGGAGACGCCGGCACTCCTCTTCGGATTCTTTTTCGGGCTCATCGCCGCCTCAGCGATAGTGCTACTGCGAAGTCTCACAGTCGACTCCCCATTCCAGGCCGGGGCCGGCGTCGTCGGCTTTCTGGTCGCATTCTACGTGTCCGGCGTCTCGAACGCCGCCACAAATGGTGGCGGCCTCGCACTGGTCTTTTTCGCCGGCATGGTCGGCGTCAGCGCGATGATTCTGCCCGGTATTTCGGGGTCGCTGTTGCTCATTATCCTCGGCCAGTACACCCGCATGTCGACGGCCCTCAGTGAGTTTGTCGACGCGCTCATCGCGCTCGTTACTGGCGGCCCAACCGAAGACGTGACCACGACCGCCGTGCCGGTCGTGACGTTCATTCTCGGCGGACTCGTCGGCTTGTTCACCATCGCGCGCGTCGTCCGGCGGGCGCTTGATTACAACCGCCGGGCCACGCTGGCCTTCCTCGTCGCGCTCGTCGTCGGCGCGCTGCGCGCCCCCGTCGTGGAAGTGCAGGACAAAGTGGGTTTTTCGACGGACGTGCTCATCGCGTTCGTGGCCGCTGGTGCCGTCGGCGCGGCCTTCCTGCTCGTGCTCGACTGGTACGCCGTCGACCTCGACCTCGATAAGGTGTAGGGCAGTCAGAAGCCCCAGGCGCGACGGTACTGTGGCGGCCCCTCTATTTCGTCGGTCGCGTCGAGTTCCTTCGCAGCAGTCATCGTGAAGTACGGGTCCCGGAGGTGTTCGCGGCCGACGATAGCCATGTCGGCCCGGTCATTAGCGATGACGGCTTCGGCCTGTTCGGGCGTCGTGATGCCGCCGACAGCGCCGACAGCAATGTCCGACTCGGTTTCCGCTCGAATCTGCTCGGCGTACTGGAGTTGGTAGTTCGGACCGGCGTAATCGGGGCGGGATTCGGGGTGGATGCCGCCGCCGCTCACGTCGATGAAGTCCGCACCGATGTCGGCGAGTCGGTCCGACAGGCGCACGGAGTCCTCGACGGTCCATGCGTCGCGGTCGGGGAGCCAGTCAGTCGCCGAGATACGGACGAACACCGGCTTGTCGTCGGGCCAGACATCACGGACGGCAGCGGTAACCTCCCGTGTCAGTCGCGTACGCCCCTTGAAGTCGCCGCCGTAGTCGTCCTCGCGGTGGTTCGTCACTGGCGAGAGGAACTGATGCAGGAGGTAGCCGTGAGCGGCGTGGACCTCTGCAACCTCGAAGCCGGCATCGAGCGCGCGCTCGGCGGCGGTGCGGAACGAGTCGATGACAGCCTCGATACCGTCCTGGTCGAGCGCTGTCGTCGGCGGTGCCTCAGTGTCCTCGTACGGCCACGGGTCGTCACTCGGGCCGACGACTTCCCAGCCCCCGTCGTCGGGCTGGAGCGGGTCGTGCCCATCCCACGGTCGTTCGATGGATGCTTTCCGGCCAGCGTGGGCCAGCTGAATGCCCGGGACGCTGCCCTGTTCGCTGATGAACCCCGTAATCGGTTCCAGCGCCGCCGCGTGCTCGTCGCTCCAGATACCCAGGTCCTCCGGCGAGATGCGGCCGCGAGCTTCGACGGCGGTCGCTTCGGTCATGACCAGCCCCGCGCCGCCGACGGCACGGGAGCCGAGATGTGTCCGGTGCCAGTCGGTGGCGAGGCCGTCGCGGGCGTCACAGGAGTACTGGCACATCGGTGAAACCATGACGCGATTCGGGACTGTCGTCTCGCGGAGTTCCAGCGGTGAGAACAATGCAGTCATCGCCGAGGATTCGCTGGCGAGACGGATAACCGCACTGGCGGCTGCAAGCATCGTCGTTAGTTCCGGCGACTGGTACTGAACGGCCCGCCGCTTGGCCCCTATTCAGTCAGCGACGCACCGGTGTTCCGGGGCGCGACAACGCGAACCGTTCCGTCGACATCGGCCGCATCGAGTGCCAGCACACCCGCGTCACGGGCCTCCGATTCGTAGTCCGTTGTCGTCAGTCCCCAGACGGTTGGCCCCCAAGAGCTCTGGCCGGCCCCGGAGATGACCGGGGCGCTCGCCAGTGAATCGACGAGTGCGCCGGCTGGCGGGCGGTAGACGCCGCCCTGTTCGTCAGCGTACCACGCGCCGTTGAGTCGGCCCAGCCGCGCCGCGGCCTGCCCGAAGTCGTCGTGGTCTCTGGTAGCAATCGCAGGAAGAACCCGGCGAGTCAGTAACGTCGAAATCTCGTCGGCGATGCCGGGGTCGGCGCGCTCAACGGCCTGCCGCATACTCTGGTCTTCCGCACTCCCGCTCTGGCCGGGGTCGGTATCCGGGATGACGATGACAAAGCGCCAGTGTGCGGGCACGTCGTGATGCGCCAGCACTGGCGGCACATCCCAGTCGCCTTCCGCTGGGGGTTCGGCCGTGAACCGCTCCGTTGGGTGACCGCCGTCAACGATGAATCCGCCCGACTCGAACGCGGCTACGCCGACGCCGCTTCGGCCGCCCCGTCCCAGTTGCGGCGCGTAGGTCCGTGCGTCAGCGGTCCGGTCGTAGGCCCGAACGACGGCAATGAGCGTCGCCAGCGAGAGCTGTGTGCCGCTTCCGAGGCCGACGTGTCGCGGGAACCGCTCCTCGACGGAGACAGCAGCGCCGGGAACGTCAAGCACGTCGACGACGCGCTGAACATACGGCTCGGTCGCCGGGTCGTCACACTGGACTGTGTCGGCTCGTGTCGCCTCGACGGTCAGCCGCGGCTCGTCGAGGGCAAGCCCGACACCGCCATAGAGGCGCTCGTGGGCGAGCGAGAGGTTCTGAAACCCGAAATGAAGTCGCGCAGCGGTCGTGACCGTCGGCATACCGCGGCGGAAGTTCCCGACGGAAAAGAACCTGCTGTCACCGGTGGGTTTCGCCGTGCTCTCATGAGGGACGTTAGCGTGAGTACAAGTTATTTAAGGTTGCCCATGGCCTCGGTGAAATATGAGCAATCAGGAGCGGCAAGAACGTCCGGAAAAAGACCCGGACCTGCGGAGTACCGAGGTGACGGAGGGATACGAGAAAGCCCCCCACCGCGCGATGTTCCGCGCGATGGGCTACGACGACGAGGACCTCTCCTCGCCGATGATCGGCGTTGCGAACCCCGCTGCCGACATCACGCCGTGTAACGTCCATCTCGACGACGTGGCCGACGCCGCCTACGATGGTATCGACGACACCGAAGGGATGCCAATCGAGTTCGGGACCATCACCATCTCCGACGCCATCTCGATGGGGACCGAGGGGATGAAGGCGTCGCTCATCTCGCGTGAGATAATCGCCGACTCAGTCGAACTCGTCACCTTCGGCGAGCGCATGGACGGCATCGTCACCATCGGCGGCTGTGACAAGAACATGCCCGGGATGATGATGGCCGCCATCCGGACGGACCTGCCCAGCGTCTTCCTCTATGGCGGCTCCATCATGCCCGGCGAGCACGACGGGCGTGAGGTCACCATCCAGAACGTCTTCGAGGGCGTCGGCGCGGTCGCCGACGGGGAGATGACTGAAGGCGAACTCGACGAGATGGAACGCCATGCCTGCCCCGGTGCGGGCTCCTGTGGCGGGATGTTCACCGCCAACACGATGGCATCTATCTCCGAAGCGCTCGGTTTCGCGCCGCTCGGGTCGGCCTCGCCGCCGGCCGAGCACGAGTCCCGCTACGAGGAAGCCCGCCGAGCCGGGGAACTAGCCGTCGAAGTAGTGCAGGAACGCCGTAGCCCCTCAGACTTCCTCACCCGCGAGTCCTTCGAGAACGCCATCGCCCTGCAGGTCGCGGTCGGCGGTTCGACCAACGCCGTTCTCCACCTGCTCGCGCTCGCGGCGGAGGCCGGCATCGACCTCGATATCGAGACGTTCAACGAAATCAGCGCCCGGACGCCCAAGATCGCCGACCTTCAGCCCGGCGGCGAGCGGGTCATGAACGACCTCCACGAGGTCGGCGGTGTCCCGGTCGTGTTGCGGGCCCTGAACGACGCCGGCCTGCTCCACGGTGACGCGCTCACGGTCACGGGCAACACAATCGCAGAGGAACTCGAACAGATCGACCCGCCAACGGTCGAGGACCTCGATGTGGACTATCTCAACACTGTCGAGGACCCCATCCACGAGCGCGGTGCAATCCGCATCCTCTCCGGCAACCTCGCGCCCGACGGTGCGGTCATCAAAATCACCGGCGA
>NZ_JAAOHT010000032.1:0-41665 GCF_011440255.1 Haloarcula sp. JP-Z28
CCACGCACGAGCGCAGGTCTTCCTCGCACTGTGTCTTCGCCTGGTCGTCGCAATCACCAATTACGAACGCGGAGACAATCCGGGAAGCACGATCATCACGGTGTGAGAAGAGTTCTATGACACCCTCCTAGTCAGTCAACTATACACTATACTTGAGAGCCTGCAACTTTACTTCCCCGGACGGTTGGATGCAATTCTGATTTCGAGGCTGAGACACTTTGGGCTGAGATGTTGATTACAGGAGTGAACTACCCTACCCTACTCGCTCACGGCTTGCGCCGTTCGCTCCTTGAGGGTAGGGCTTCCTGCTTCCACGACGCGCTTTGCAGACACGGGTGTATCCACAGGGAGCACAGTCTCCACAGGCGTTCCTTCGGAGTGACCCACTCCTAACTGCTTGATACCGCGAGAAAGAATGTTCCACGCCGCGTTCGCGTCCCTGTCCGCCTCAAACCCGCAGGCGGGACAGGTGTGCTCGCGCACCCACAACGGCTTATCGGTCGAAACGCCGCAGGACGCACACTCTTTGGTCGTCCCACTCGGATTGACCGCGACGAAGTGTGTACCCTCCCGCTCACACTTGTATTCGACCAACGAGAGGAATGTTCGCCACGCGGCGGACGCCGTGTTGCGGCTGTTCGACGGCGATTCCATATCCCCTTCACGTTCAGGTCTTCGACCGCCACGAGGTCATACTTCCGAGCGTAGTAGTTCGAGAGTTTGTGTAAGAAGTCGCGGCGCTTGCGTCGGAGGTCCGCATGACACTCCGCTACGCGCCGCCGTTGCTTCTTGTAGTTGTTCGACCCGTGTTGCTTCCGCGAGAGGTTCCGTTGCTCGCGCTCCAAGCGTTGCCTCGTCGGGGATGGCTCGGTGGAGTCGAATCGGTATATCTCCGAGGTTCGAGAGTGACAGCACAGTCTGACTGCCCTTCTTGTCGAGCTTGAAGCCAGACTGACTGTATGTGAAACTGCGAAGCTCGCGTCATTAGCTACGATCAGACGTCCGATTCTATGACTGACGACACGGTCACTGTAGAGAAGGACCAGCAGATACCGGGGTATCGATTAATTAATCCCGATCACCAAACGCAGCGTCTGAATTGAAGCCAAAAATCAGGACGATCGAAGCGTATCTGGAAGATGATACGGGAACCGTAAAGCGGTATCAAGACGCGTTTCAACGGGTGCTTGGGGAGTGTATCGAGGGAAATAAAATATTTGCAGGGAGCTAGGGTAACAACCTACGTTTAGTCGCGATGCTAGTCATTTTCACGATACCATTAGGCGTGACGATCCTGCTAACTTGGTATGCGGCTCTTTGATAACGGAATCATAACTTGGCGGTCTCAAATACATCAGCTATTCCACCTACGTAATCTACCTCATCTAAATAAGCTACCTTAGGTGTCTAAGGCACACTATCTAAGTTACCTAAGGCAGAACAGCTAAGTCACCTAAGGTAGATAAGCCTGCTATGAGTGATGAAGCACCAACGCCGCGCGCAGTCAGTGTGGGCGTCTTGAAAGGCGGCTTCGGAAAGACAACGACAGCGATCAACCTCGGGAGCGAGCTTGCCCATCGAAACGAACGCGCGTTACTGATCGATCTTGACGACAACGGCCACATGACGCTTATTCTAGGTCATGACGACGCGTACCGGGGTGAGCGCTGGAACACGAACCACGCCGCCGATGTCTTGCTTGACGGCGCGGACCCGCATGATTACATAACAAACGTTAGTGATGGGCTCGACCTTTTCCCAGCTCACGTTGACCTAGAAGACGTCCAGTCGGGGCTTAAGGAGGCTACGATGGGGACGACACGTCTCAAAGAGGAACTAGTCGGCGAACTGCTCGGCGAAACGTACGACTATATCGTCATTGACTGTCCGGCCAATCGCGGGAAGCTTAACGACAATGCGATGTATGCGACCGGGAACATTATCATCCCACTCCGGCCAGAGAACGGCTATGAGACCGGGTTGACGAATACAGTCCAACGCTTGGTCATGGAAGCCCGGGAGTACTTCGATCTCGATATTCTCGCCGTGACGCCGACAGACCTCAGCGACCGTATTGACCAAGACACGCGCGACCGCCGGCTACTCCGGGAAATGACCACCCGCGAGGCCGTCGCAAAACACGTCCCGAACTACGCGTATCTCTCACCCGAGGACTGGGAGAACGTGGATAACGGAGCGTATGACCATGACCTTCCTGGTATTCGACACCGAGCGGCTATCGACAATGCGAACGACGAGGGTGTACCGTTGCGCGACTACGACCCTGGGTGCGATCAACTCCAGTGTTACGACGAACTCGCAAAAATCGTTGAGACTGGGGAGGTGCGTCGCTAATGGGTTTCGATGATCTTGAAGACGCAGCGGCCCAGCAAGATGCCGACGACGCCGACAACGCTGACGACGCGGGCGAGGCGAAATCAAAACCTATGCCAGATACAAATCAGACTGACCGCCAACAGTCGGAACCGTCTACAGAAAACGACGGCAACGACTGGAAGCGTCGACCGGCGTTCCCGTACGACGACGCCTCACAGGAGGCTATCTACCCGAGGTCCGACACATGGGACGAGTTCGAGGACATACTCGACTTCGAGGTGAAACGTGAACTCCGCGATGCTGGCTTGCGGGATATCCCGAAACGGGAGTACCACGAGGCACTGCTCAAGTTGGCGATGGAAAACCCAGACCGGCTTGCAGAACTCGTGATAGACGGTCGGAAGTCCTGAAGCCTAATTCGTAAAAGTGACCGACCTGAAAGAGACCAACCGCCATGTCTCGAACATGCTGCTGGGACAAATCAACGAGTAGTAGCGTGACGAGGACTAGAACGGGTGACATCGCCGACTGACAGCGGCGAATATATTCCGAACTTGGGTAAGATCACGTCTCGGGACTGACCGAATTTCTAGACACCAGATTTTGATTGTCTTACACTTTCTAATGTCGATTTCTATTCGAAAGGGTACACGACCAGAAGTTGAGACCAGCGTTCTCAATGCATATGGAACTACCTTCCTTCGCTTGCCCCGATTAGAGTGCCTGCTCGACAAACTGCGACACAATTCGGTCTTCGGCATCCCCACAGAAGTTGAGACCGCCGCTCTCAATGCACGAGTTCAATCGTCTCCGTGTCATGAAGAGCGCCGGTGGTATCTCATGCGTGACCCTGCGATGATTCGTCTGCCGTCTGCAGTACAGGAGTGGCCGAAGCTACAGAATACATAAAGGGAATCATGAACCTATGCGGACAACAATAGTGTTGTTTATCAAAGGTAAGAATTTGAGCTGGTAGTTGAGACTGGCGCTCTCAATGCATACGTCTTCGAATCGCTATTTCAACGAGTTTTAGCACAACCGAACGGATAATGTAGAGAGGTCCCCCATTCAGAACAGTCGCTCAATCAGGCCTCGGTCACGGTGTTTCTCCGCCAGCAGTACCGAACACTCCACGTCGTCAACAACGTCTAACACGAGCGACCTGGAGACGAGTCGGCGAAGTAACCCTTCCTCAGTCGCGCCAAGGAGCAGGAGTGTGGCGTCATCAGCGGCATTCATAATAGCTGTTTCGACGTCACCGGATTTGACGAGGAGTTCGGCGTCCTCTAATCCCTGGTCGGCCGCCCAATCCTGGAGGAACTGCTCGCCTGCCCCGCGGTCGTCGTTGACGTTGAGCAGCGTCACCTCGGAGTTGTATTCGGACTGGAGCAGCTTCGCAATGTTGGCTGACAGCTCAGAGTCTGGGCCGCCAGCTGTGGGAAGGAGGATACGCGAGGGGTCGAACCCGCGGTCACGGAGGACGAGGAAGTCACAGGGGACCGCCTCGGTGAGTTCGTCCATAGCCGATTCGGCCCGCCCTGGTGAACCGTGTGAGTCCGGGCCCCATCCCATCACGACGAGGTCGGCGGTGTGTGTGCGGGCGGCATCGAAGATGGCTTCGTAGGATTTGTGCGAAAGGATAGTATGTGTCTCGACATCGACGCCGAAGGTTTCAGCGTCCTCACGGGCGCTATCAAGCAGGTGCTGTGAGCTCTTGTCTATCTCGTCGGACCGCTCGGCAGCGGCCGAGAGCGCCGTCTGGTCAGGCACCGTGACGATGTGGGTGGCAATTACACTCCCGCCGCGCTGTTTGGCGACAGCGCTGGCGAGTGTGATGAGGTCCTTCTCGTGTTCGGGATTGGCCAGGGGCACCATCACACGGTACTGTCCGCCATCGGGTTGGACGCCGGCCGCCGCGTTGACGGCCGCGTCGGGCATCTTCTCGGACCGTGAAATGATGTGTTTCGAGAGGATCCCCTGTTTTTCGGTACGTGAGCGGGCATAGAGTCCGTACCATAGTACCGCCGCGGCGGCGATACCAAACGAAAGCAACAGGGCGTCTCCGGCGACAAACACCAGCAACGCAAAGGAGAGCACGACACCGAGAATTGGCATCAAGGGATACAGTGGGACGACGAAGTCGGGCGTGTACTCCTCGGGGTTTACGTACCGCATGACGATGAGTGCGAGGTTCAGCAACCCGTAGATGATGAGATGGAGTCCCGATGCAGCGCCCGAAAGCAGCGTTAAGTCCCCGATGACGATAAACAGGAGAATCAGACCGCCAGTGATACCGATGGCTCTGTACGGCGTTCCGTACTTCGGGTGTATCTCGTTGAGAGCTGGTGTGACGATCCGATCGCGTCCCATGGCGAAGTTGATACGCGAGGACGCGAGGATAGAGGCGTTCGCACTGGAAGCGGTAGCGAGCAAGCCGCCGAACAGGAGTGCACCACCCATCGCGGCCCCCTGGATGTAGCTCCCGACCTCGACGACAGCGATGGGGTTCTCGGCGTCAGAGCTGATGATGTCCGCGATGAAGCCCTGTGGGACGGCTGCGCTCATGATCACCAAGACAAGCGCATAGATGACAGTCACGATGACGACGCTGCCGATGACCGCTCGCGGGAGGTTCTTGCCAGGGTCTTTGATTTCCTCGGCGACGCTCGTAATCTGGACGAAGCCGAGATAGGAGACGAAGATGAGGCCCGTCGTCTCTAGGGTGGTGACCACGTCCGTCGCGGCCGGGAGGTTCGACGGTTCGGCTCGGAGCGTCCCGAGGAACGTAAACACCGTGAGGATACCAATCAGCAGGACGACGATTATGTTCTGAAGCCGGCCGGTCTCCTTCGCACCGACGTAGTTGATGAGGACGAAGAAGGCGCCACCGACGAGCGCGATTATCTTCACTACGGTGATCGATATCGGGCCGACACCGACACTACCGGAGAGACCGAAGATGCGGGCAATGTACCGGCCAAACCCGACCATGTAGAAGGCACTGGCGAAGGCCAGTCCGAGCCAGTTGGCCCAGCCAGCGACCGACCCGAACATCGGCCCCAGCGCGTGATTGACGTAGTAGTAGGCCCCACCTGATCGGGGCATCGCAGTGCCGAGTTCGCTGGCAGACAGTGCCGTGAACATGGCGATGATGCCACCCAAAACGAACGCCACAGACGCCAGCGACCCAGCCTTGAGGATAGCCTCGCCCGGCAGAACGAAGATGCCTGCACCGATCATCGTTCCGACACCGATGGTCAGCGCCGCGAGTGGTCCGAGGTCCTTGGCGAGGTCTTCCTCGCTCATGACTCTTCCTCTCGGGGGAGCGCGATGACGGGGCGATTTGCCTGGGTCACCAGCTTCACCGAAATGTCGCCGGACAGAAACTGCATGAGGCGATTCCCGCCGCGGGAACGGTAGGCAATGGCACTGGCGTCGACCTCGTCAGCGGCCTCGAATATTTTCTCCACGACATCTCGACCGTATGCGGTATGTTCGCCGGTATTGGGGAACACTGACCGGACGGCAGCGTACGCCTCCTCGGCCAGTTCTTCGGACTGTTCGACTGGCGTCTTGTCCGGAACGCCACCGCCTTTCTCTACAACGTGAAGGGCGGTCACATTGGCTGGCCCGTATGGTTCAAGCGCGGTTGCCGTCGCTAACGCGTCGGCTTCGTGAGCGACGGGAAGAAGCACGTGTGCAAGGATATCTTCGTCGTCGGTCTCACTGCTCATACTGGTAGGTTCATCCACTATCTGTTAAGAGTGTGTATCCAGTTCCGTAGTGTGTGGGGCCAGTCTATGACGAATTGCGGCTCTGCCAACTCAATACTACAAGGCAAAAATTTCACCAGTTTGATGTTTTTCGATAGGTATACAGTCGTTACAGTATTTTGATAAGCTCTCCCCACATAACGCCGATACGAGATAGCTGTGTCCGATACGCTGGATTCGCCTCAATCACGGATGGCCATGATAGCTACTCTTCTGGAGGCGTCTCTCAAATTCACTTTAGCTATGGGGGTCCGTGCCACTCTTGTAGTATTGGCCCCGTTCTTTCTCTACGTCATTACAGGTATATCTGCAATTTTGCTCGGATGGCCTGCTCTATCGTATCCAGTCTTTTCACTCGAAGCAGACCCATTTTTTGTAAGTGGTGGGGCACTGATGGGACTATTTATGCTACAGAGTTCCGGATCGTTCGTTTTGTACCAGATGTTGGTCGGGATAGAGGATGATAAATCACAGCTTGCTATCCTGTTTGGTTTCATTAGTCTCGGGTGCAGCGGGGCAGTACTTCGAGTTACCCTCCCGCAGGCGATTCAATTTTTTTTGATCCTTATGTGAACTCTCATTTCCTATCGTTTGTTTCATACTGGGCCTATCGGTAGCGGATTCTGTCTCAACGACGCTTTCTGGAGATAGGATGTATCTACAGAGAGCACAGTTTCTATACTCGTTCGAAAATCGGTCAGCGAATTTTGAAGTCAAAGAGAGTAATACGGTAATCCAGAGTGCTCTACAGGCGGGACAGGCTGAGTGCCTCGGAGCTTGACCCCGAGGCGGTTCACTCCTATCGCTGCCAGAAGCTCGGCGTGAAGACTACCAGCACGGATATAATCTCAAGTCTCCCGATCCACATTAGAACCACCATATAGAGCTTGGCCGGCGCAGAGAACGGCCGGAAGTTGTCCATTGGGCCGACGATACCCACACCCGGACCGATGTTCCCGAGTGTGGCAATCGTGGCACTGATTGCTTCGAGTGCGGAGATATCGAGGCCGATACGGAGTGCGTCTAAATAGATTAACACGGTTGAAAACACGAATATCGAGACGAATGTGAATATAAAGACAAATATGTCTCGAACAGTCTCTTCGTTGACTGTATCGTCGTTCAGACGAATTGGTCGAATAGCCGACGGATGTATTGTCGTGAACAACTGTCGACCCATCGCTCGGGAGACAATATACCAGCGAATGATTTTGACAGACCCCGCTGCTGAGCCAGCTGACCCGCCGAGAAACATGGCGAACAGAAGAACCAGTTGAGCTGACTCTCCCCATGTATTGAAATCCATACTGGCATACCCCGTGGTCGTGATGATCGCGATTGTCTGAAAGAGTCCCTGGCGTAGCGAATTTTCCAGATCCCCGGAAAGCTGACCGATATTGGTCGGAATCTCCGCTATCCCTAATCCAGTTACTAAGAGGACAGATAAGAGCGAGCCAATGGCAGCTACAGCGAGGAGATACGTTCGGAACTCTGGATTCTTCGTTAGTTGTCTCGGTTCACCGTTGAAGAGGTACCACAATAACGCGAAATTGGTTCCGGCAACGATCATGAACGGCATCACTGCCCACTGGACGATGGGAGCGAAGGCTTCGACACTCCGTGCTTCGGGCGAAAAACCACCTGTCGGCATTGTCGTAAGAGCGTGTGCAACGGCATTGTAAGCACCCATGTTTGGAGCGACCCCGGCGAAGTGCAAAGCATAATAAACGAGAGCGGCGGCAACAGTGAATCCGAGATAGATCTTCCACAGTGCTCGTGCAGTTTCCTGAATCTGTGGCGTTAACTTCTCAAGTGAAAAACCGGGTGCTTCCTCGTTGATGATTTGTGCTCCAGCGACAGACAGTTCAGAGAGAATTGCGACCATGAGAACGATAATCCCCATTCCCCCAATCCACTGTGTGAGTTGTCGCCATAACAAAATCGAGTGGGAGTGCTGTTCAAAAGAGATTTCTGCCAGAACAGTTGACCCGGTCGTCGTAAATCCGCTCATGCTTTCGAACAGGGCATTCACGGGTTGTGCGATTGTCCCCTGACCAGCGATAAGATACGGAATGGCACCAAAAATAGGAACAATTAGCCATGTAGCACTCACCATTAGGAACGCCTCACGCTTGCCGAGTTCCCGGTCATCACGAAGTTGTTCGAGTACGAAACCAGCTCCAAACATAGCTACTGTGGTGACAATAAACGGGAGTATATTCTCACCGTAATACACTGCAACCAGAGCCGGAACGAGCGGGGCCATAGATAGTTTCCGCAGGATTGTCCCAACGAAGCTAAACCCAGATCGCCAGTCGACGTAGCTTCTCATAGTAGAATCAACTCTCTCCGTTTAACTTCCCGTCATCACCATGTTGAGAGGAGTATAAAAAGTCTTCACGTCTCCCGATGCTGCCGAGAGCCCCATATAGTATACGTCATCAAACTGGGATATGCAGAACGACCATTAGTGGGTGTCGTCTATTAATCAGAGTATGAACGGTTCCCGGAAGCCAATGCAAGTAGTGATTGTCGGCGCTGGCCAGGTGGGGTTAAATATCGCAGCAAGTCTTTCTGAAAACCACGATGTCGTCGTTATCGATACTAGCCCCGAAAAAGTTGAACAACTCACTTATTCAATAGATGTGCTGGCGATTGAGGGAGATGGAACCTCCCTTGAGACACTACAGGGAGCTAGCATTGCGGAGGCCGATATGCTCATCGCCAGCACAGACGATGATGAGACGAACCTAGTCACTTGTGGGACAGCAAAGACCGTCAGCGACGCCTTTACGATTGCCAGAGTCCGTAACGAAATCTTCTTTAATACGTGGGAACTGTCTGAGGGGGCATTCGGCGTGGACTTCATGGTCTCAACGAATCTCCTGACAGCTGATAACATTGCTCGCATCGTCGGACTCCCAGCAGCAGTTGATGTTGAGACGTACTCTGGCGGCCTTGTCCAGATGGCTGAATTTGAGCTTATGGAAGAAAACGAACTTGTCGGCCAAACTGTTGCGGAGGCGGACCAGTTCGAGGCACTGACATTTGCTGCGATTGCCCGAGATGAGGACATTATTATCCCGGATGGAGATTCCCTCATTGAAGCCGGAGATAGAGTGATTATCATTGGTGAGGCAGCAAGCATTCGGGCATTTTCGAGAACAGTTACCCCTGCTACTGTCCCAGACAAGAGTAACGATATCGTCATTGTTGGCGGTAGCGATATCGGATACCATACGGCACGACGACTCGAAGGCCAAGATATCGAGCCGCGCCTGGTCGAACAAGATGCACATCGAGCACAGGAACTGGCCGAGACACTACAACACACTCTAGTGCTGAATAACGATGCAACTGATACGGAGTTCCTCCGCAGTGAAAATATCGGCCAGGTGGGGACACTCATCACAGCGACAGATAGCGACGAAAAGAACCTTCTCGTTTCCTTGCTGGCCAAGGATGTTGGCGTCCAGCGGACGGTTGCAATCGTTGAAGACGGGGAGTACGCCCCGTTGTTTGAGGCGGTGGGCGTTGACGTCGCAGTCAACCCGCGGGAAGTTACTGCCGAGGAAATTATCCGCTTCACTCAAGAAGGACAGATCGAGAATCTCTCTTTAGTTGAGAATCGTCAAGCAGAGGTTATCGAGATCGAAGTCACTGAGGAGAGTGTTCTCGCGGACCGTCCGATCAACGAAAGCATCACTGACCTTCCATCCGAAGTTGTGATTGGCGCAGTCACCCGTGGCCGTGAGTTCATTGTCCCTCGGGGTGAGACCATTATCAAGCCTGGCGACCACGTCGTGCTCTTTGTTAGTACCCATATCCTCTCAGAAGTCATGAACGCCATCTGAGGGAGTCACTGTGAATATAGGCGTTTACAACGGTCCGGAGTGTACTGCTATCAAATGCCCACTGATCCCCCATCGGACAACCACGATTCTGGACAGATCTCAGATGAAACGGTCTACGAGGAAATGGAACCGTTCGTACCCTATACTACCCGAGAGTTGGCAGACCGCATCGGTACATCTCTCGGTAACATGTGGTCGATCCTTCGAAGTCTCACCATGGCTGGGAGGATTCAAAAGAAGGAACCAGAGCCCAATCTCCGAATTTGGATGCGTGAACCGCCCGATAATACCTGTCCACACTGTGACTACGAATTCGAAGTGAAATTTCTCCATCCTGTGTTGTCCTCTGTCAGGTATTGTCCAAACTGTGGAAAGCAAATAAGTCAAAAATAATGATTGCCCACTACCGTTCTCCTAGTTTTTAGTGCCATCGACAGGGGTCGATTTGACGACACCGACGGAGCGAATAGTCTGATTTTCACTGGATACTCGCTCGTTTTTATTAGGCTCCCAGGAGGATCTGCAGAAGTTCGACTCGTTCCTCTCCAACGCCGCCGCTAACTCAGAGTGACTCCATGGCGAACGAACTGGAGGTGATGTGGTGTGGTCAGTGAAGTGGCGCTTTTCGAACTCGGAGTGTTATTTGCCGCGGTTGCACTCGTCGGTAGCATCGCCAGCCAGCTCCGGCAGTCGGTCGTCCCGTTCTATATCGGCGCTGGCATCCTTCTCGGTCCAAATGTTGCCAGGCGACTCGGTCCTTACGCGCTTGACGCGACCGAGTTCGTCGAATTGGGAGCAAAACTCGGTATCGTGTTCCTGCTGTTCTTCCTTGGGCTTGAGTTCAACCTCAATCGCCTGCTCGCCAACCGGAGCCGCATCGGCAAAGCCGGGACGGTCGACCTCGTCGTCAACTTCGGGGGCGGGCTGGTGCTCGGGTTCGTCCTCTTTCGGGCGTTCCTGCCGGCGTTTCTGGTGGCGGGAATCGTCTACATCTCCTCGTCGGCCATCATTATGAAATCCCTCATCGACATCGGGTGGATCGCCAACGATGAGGCCGAACCGATGCTGGGGACGCTCGTCTACGAGGACCTCGTCATCGCGGTGTACCTCATGATCGCCTCGGCACTGCTGCTTGGGGGCGGTGATATCGGGGCGGCTGTCCAGTCGATCGGAGTCGCACTGGGTGTCATCCTCCTTTTGCTGGTTCCACACGAGCAACCGCAACCGACGGAAATACTCGCTGAGGGATCGAAGCAATTCTGGTCTCCGATATACCGTCCGACGATATGTATCCGTCGTAGAGGTAGCTAACTGCCTTTTTTATGGGGTAGTGAAATTGGAATCGACTTGTGAGCGGGGACAAAGACGATTTGATTAGTCTGATGGACGCCACACACCACCTAATTCGTGGCGCTTGTAATCCTCGTAACTGCCATCTTGGAAAAGCGACATCCGTCCGTCTTCTTCGCTGAGTGTGATAGCTGCAACGACCTCTGAACGAACCGAGACCTCAATGGCGCTCAGATGCTTTGTTCCCATCCAGTCGGCATAATCAAGCGGTGTGTCTTCGTCGGCGTCACTTTGGCTTTTGATTCGGACCATCTGCTCTTGGATGGTGCCGTCCGTGCTGATGATAACAGCACCATCACGTGTGAACCCAACCGTGCGTGCCGCCTCGACGAGTCTATCAAGATCTTCCGACACGACCTGACAGGTTTCGGTCGGCCACATATTCTCGCCTAATGAGTCAGCATATGCCCCGGAGTGGACCCCAGTCACGATAACGAAATACAATCCAGGGCCGCGGATGTGCTCTTCCTCCCACCGATCGAAGCCAAGGCTGATGCTCTCGACCGTATACATGAGAAAATCAATCAGCTCTCTCACTGTCGTGTATTCGACTCGTAGTGGATCCGGGTCCGTCATGAGAATCCGTATCCTACATTCACTTGTCTACTGTAATAAGACCGGTCGGTTACGGATTGACAGCAGATCAGGTATCGATTCGATATTGGGTCGGTCTGTGGCGCAATCATCGGCCTCAGAGAGATCCACTCCCATCGAACAGCAGGGTTAGATACCCCCCAGGCTGTTATCTCTAAGACTTTATCGGTGAGACGTCGAACTGCTTTCTGAACTGCTGGACTGACTCATCGGAGCCGACGAGGACAATGTGCTCGGTTCCAGTGAACTTCCGTTGTGGATCAACCGCGCTGGTGAACCCAGACTCGTCCTCGATAGCGATGACGCGACAACCCGTTTTTTCGTAGATGCCTGACTTGGCGAGTGTCGACCCAGCCAGCGGTGTGGCGGGAACACGGAGTAGCCGAATCTGACTCGCTGGTGCAAGGACATCCTCGCCGCGGAGTTCCCTGGCGACCATTCGAGCGCTCACCCGTGGAACCGACAGCACGTAGTCCGCTCCAGCACTGAGTGCCTTCCGGGTCGCATCGGTGTCACTCACCCGAACGAGGATTTCGATATCCTGATTCAACGACCGAGCTAACACGGTTGTCAGTAGTGCCGCAGAGTCATCCGGCAGACCAATAATAATAGCACCAGCACTCTCGATACCCGCTTCAGCCAAGATTTCGTCAGATCCGGAATCACCCACGACATCCACGCCATCTCGGTCTTCGATATCAATCGTCACGGTATCAAGCCCTCTCTCGGACACAACGTCACGTGCAGCCTGGCCGACTTCTCCCTGTCCGGCAACGATGATACGCTCGTGTTTCCGGAGCGTTCGGGCCGGCTGGGTAAAGTCACTGAACGCCTCTAGGGCATCGTGGGCGCCCGTGACGAGCAATACCGTATTCGAGCGGATAATCGCATCCGGGTGAGGTGGGAGTTGTAGCTCCCCGTCGATCCACGCACCGATGATATTTGCGCCGGTCTCTTCCCTGATTTTCGAGTCGCGGATTCGCGTCCCGATGAGTCGGTTCCCCTGCTGGACTGGGACTTCTGTGACCTCTATCTCACCGCCGATATCGATTGTATCCGTCAAGTCCGAACTGAACGAGGAGATGGCCTTTTCAGCGAGTCGGCGACCGAGAACGCCGTGTGGTGACAGCACGGTATCGGCGCCCGTATCCAGCAGGATATCACGCATATCGCTGTCGTCGGTAAGGGTGATGATTTCTATGTCCGGGTCGATCGAGCGCACTGTCAGAATAGTGTTGACGTTCGCATCACCGGCATCTGTAATGACGGCCCGTGCGGAATCGATGCTGGCTCGTTCGAACGCCGACGTATCCTGCGGTGAGCCGTCAATGACGGAGTACCCGTCGTCAGCGAGTTCCTTGGCGTGCTCTTCGGACGAGGAGATCAGGACATACTCGATGCCGAGCTCTCTTAGCTCGTCGAGTAGTACGGCCGAATCCCGACGGTATTCACAAATAATGACGTGGTCCTGCTTGGAGGTGAGACGATTGTCAAGATTGACCTCTGCACCAGTAAACAGCGGGATGATGATGAGCCGGAGTGTAAAGAACCCGAGCGCGATGCCGGAGATCTGTGTCGCTGCAACGAACAAGAACATCAATGGATGGCTCCAGATACCCGAATCTTGGCCGTATCCAGTCGTCGTCATTGTCTGGACGATAAATTCGAACGACGCGAATATCGATTGGTTGACCCCCTCTAATTGTGCCAGCGCGAAATTATACGTGACCGTATAGACAACAATCAATGCAGCGAGCCCGGTGAGGTAATAGGTGACGAGGCGGTCTCGCCGAGAAAGCTGGATATTAGTCAGTCGTTTCAGAGGGTCAAACATCGGTGGGTGCTACCAGTATAGTTATTATGATTTGAAAAGAGTTCCTGATACTATTTCAACTTATATAGTCTTAGGTATACTCAATGGCGGATGTGAGTCTTCGTGGCAGGGCCACTGGCCACTCCCAAACAATCGTTAATAGGCTCGTGAGGATCTCAGGTACCTCGACCCTGAAACCGACTTGTGACGTCCACCCCTGGGTTCATGCCGGTACTTTTTATACCGCAGGTAGAATATTTGCTGGGTTACGATACGACCTGTTCTCTGAAGAAATATTCCGCTAGCCTGGTCGAAAGCTATGCGATGGCTGAACCGCTCAGAAGTCGCCTATCGGTTATATATAGAATTCCAATCACTCGTGGTTGTACTCTGTCTTAATCTCTATAATGCTAGCCACGCATGAGATTCAGCATTTCATCGACCACGTCGGTTTCGATAGCGAGAATATAGCGCTCATCAGGTTCCAGCACCGTATCAGCTCCTGCGAGTTCCGTCCGGTCCGCCGTCGAGATCAACAGGCTTCCGGACGGAAGAGCGATTTCATCGAGACGGCGCCCCGCAACGGGGGCCGATGGGGCGACACTCACTTCGAGGATGTCGAGCTCAGCGGTCGGATAGACGAGGGTGCGGATATCCTCGCCGGTCAGTATATCTGCCGCATAGTCGCCACCAAGATACTCGGGTAGCAGCGTCGCATCCACCACCTCGTCGTACTCCTGCTCCGTCCCCGTCTCCGCTCTCGCGATGGTCCGAATCGACGGGGCGTACTGCTGGGCCTCCATACAGATTGCGAGGTTCGTGCCCGGTTGGTCAGTGAGTGCGGCGATGGCGTCCGCATCGGCTATGTCGGCCTGTTCAAGAATTGACGGGCTGTGGCGTCGCCGTGGATAACGGGGCCGATGTACGCATCGGACAATGTCTCAACACGCTCCTCGTCGGATTCGATTAGCAGTACGTCATGACCCTGATCCGCGAGATTCTCGCCGGTCTGTTTCCCGACACGGCCGCCACCGGCGATGACAAATCGCTTTGTTCGGGTCATTGCAGTATTGTTTAAAACGCGTCATGTTCAATGCCCCGGCAGTTCTAATGGGTCGAGAATACCACTATTGTACCGGGGAACAGCTATAATAAGCTTTTAAAAAATCCACTCACCGTTCTTCCAATGGAAGAACTCTCCCCGGTACTCAAATGGTCTGAACAAAGTGCATACAGCGTACGATTGATGGCACGCCGAATAAAAACAGGACGCAATGAGTAAGAGCCAGACTCGATCACCTGAGGCTGAACTCGGGTTACTTGACGCGACGATGATTGGGATGGGAGCGATGATCGGGGCCGGTATCTTCGTGCTGACAGGACTGGCTGCCGAAATCGCTGGTCCGGCAGCGATTCTTGTCTTTGCGTTGAATGGCGTCGTCACAGCGTTCACAGGACTCTCATATGCGGAACTTGCCGCCTCGATTCCGAAAAGCGGCGGTGGATACGCCTTCGTGCGAGAGATATTCGACGACTTCGCCTCGTTCATCATGGGCTGGATGCTCTGGTTTGCCTACATGATTGCGGGGGCGCTGTATGCGCTGGGTTTTGCACCGAACTTTCTCGAATTGCTGCACGTCTACGGTGTGGTCCCGCCACCGGATCAAGTGGGTGCTGTCGCGGTTCCAGTCATCGACGCGGCGCTCCCGCTGGCCTTCGTGCTGGCGTTCGTGGCCGTCCTCGGGCTCGTAGCGCTCAACGCTGTCTCGACGGCCGCCAGCGGCAGTGTTGAGACGATTTTCACCATCATCAAAGTCTCCATTCTGGTGGTCTTCGTCGCGTTCGGACTCGCGTCTCCGATGTTCTCCGGGGCCGAATTCCAGCCGCTGTTTCCACAGAGCAGCGGGGCGGCCGCGGTTCTGCCGGCGATGGGGCTAACCTTCATTGCCTTCGAGGGGTACGACCTCATCACCACCGTCACCGAGGAGGTACAGAACCCGCGTGAAAACATCCCCAAGGCGATATTCATCAGTCTCGCCGTTACGGTTGTCGTCTATCTGGCCGTTGTGACAGTCGCCATCGGGACGCTCGGGGCTGAGGGACTCGCCGACGCTGGCGAAGCCGGCATCGCCACGGCAGCAACATCGTTCATGCCGACCGGGTTACCGATTATCCAGAACGGTGGTGCACTCATTGTTTTCGGGGCCGTGTTCTCGACACTCACCGCCCTCAACGCAGTCGTCATCGCGTCGTCACGCGTGGCGTTCTCGATGGGACGTGAAGGACAGTTGCTCCCGTCGATCGGCCAGATTCACCACCGCTACGGGACGCCGTTCGTCGCAATCCTCGCCAGCGCAGTCGTGATGCTCGGGTCAGTGGCACTGCCGACACAAAGTGCTGGCAACATGTCGAGCCTGTTTTTCTTGCTGTCGTTCATTATCGTCAACGTCGCCGTCATCAGACTCCGCAGGGAGCGCCCGAACATGAACCGGCCGTACGAGATGCCGTTCTACCCGGCACCGCCACTGATTGGTATCGCGCTCAATCTGCTTCTAACAGGGGTGCTCGTGGAGTACCTGCTCCGAACAGATCCATTGGCGTTGGCACTCAGCATGGCGTGGATTCTGCTCGGAGCCCTCGTGTATTTCGCGCTTAAACGGGTCAAAGGGCAATCGGACCGCGAACAGGCGGCTGCCGCCACTGAAATAACACCTGAAGCTGAAGACTAACCATGACTAGTGACCTCGACATTATCATCGCTGGCGGTGGACGCGTCGGTTTCCAGACAGCCGAGATACTCGCTGACCGCGGTCACGACGTGACGATAATCGAACGCGATGACCGTATCGTCTCGGATATCGCCGATAAATGGATAGCGACTGTTATCCAGGGTGACGCGACAAATCCGGATATCATCGAACAGGCAGGCCTTGAGCGAGCGGACGTAATTGCCGCGCTTACGGGTGAAACAGGATTAAATCTCGCGGTCTGTTTAGCTGCCGCAGAGTTGACACCCGACATCCGGACGGTCGCGCGTATTGACCGCACAGCCGGTGAGGCCTACACCCGATTCGTCGACGCGGTGGTCTTTCCCGAACGGGCCGGCTCGAGAGTGGCGGCCAACGAAATCCTGGGTAGCGATGTCCAAACACTTGCCGACGTCACGGGCTCCCTCGATATCATGCTTATTTGCGTTGCTGACGGCGCTCCGGCCGCTGGGAAAGCGCTCTCGGACGTACGCTTTCCCGAGGGAACCCTCGTCGTGTCCGACGCGAACGGTGAGCAAATCGCTCGTGCCGACACGACCCTGACACCGGGGAGCAGCTACGTCGTCGCTGTCGAACCTGACGTGGTCGATGAGGTCATGAATTTGATGCGCGGCTAGGCGGCTAATCAATCACCTCGGAGTCAAGCCTCGTGGCATCCGTCTCGACTGTCTGTGAACCGTGGTCGGGCCTGTCCTGTTGCACAACTACCCACGTGATGTAGCCACTGGACTCACTGAGGTGACAGGGAAAACACAAATAAGCGCTGGGGAGCGTATCTTCGTACGTTATGCCGGAATCGCTCAACAGGGTCTTGATTCCGATTGATGTGTCCGATTCAACATCTCGGTCTGAGATAGACACTCAGATAGTGCAATCATCAGAGGTTATCCTTCTGGGATACTGGCCAATTCCGGACCAATCGGCCCCCAGCCAAGTCCGTAATCAGTTCGAAGAGGAAGCTCAGGAGCGACTTGAGACAGTGGCACGCCGTTTTACCGATGAGGGTGCCACGGTGCAGACTCGATTGGTATTTACAAATGATAAGGACCAATCAATCAATGGGGCCGCGAACAAGTACGAGTGTGAATCAATCCTCCTTCCGGGGACAACATCGTCGCCGTCGGAGACGAGACGTGGACTTGTTCTGGTGAAACCGAATGCCGATCTCAATCGGATTGTCACTACCCTTGGAGCCCTGTTTGCCGATAGTGATGTGGAACTCCTTCTCTTTCACGCCGCAACGAACGACAATGAACGTCTGTATGATGCAACAGAGTATATGCTCCGCGGCCTCGCAGATCGACTTGCGGAACTCGGTATCGATCCCGACCGAATCAAGTGGGAACAATCGACGGAAAATAAACGGCTTGATGTAGTCCTCTCGCGTGTTTCTGACTTTGACTTTGTTGTCCTCGGCGAGACCGAACCGTCAATGCGAGAGCGAGTCTTTGGGTCTGTTCAAAAAACGCTTGCTGAAGAAACAGCCAAACCTCAACTCACAATCCGCTCGGGTGTCTGAATTCCTCTGATGGGGCATCCTCACTGCGGACCGAATTTGTGTGTCAACCTCAGTACCTCACAAAGCATCCTCGGCTAGCTGTTTCTGAAGCCTGAGTTCTGTGTCGGAGCGGTTGCACTGATCGTCTCAACGAGAGTATCATTAGGCGGATCGACGGACAACGGTCGCTGTCGGCGGCGATCAGCCGCCGACGCGACAGCGTCGCCACTCACACCGCTGGCTAGCCCGGTGGGAGTTACCGGTGGAACCGGTCGCCTGGTGGCCGGTTCGCGGGGACGGCCCGACGCACCGCGAGGGCCGTCCACGCTGCCCGACACAGCATGTTGATGAACTCCTCGAACGACCACTTCCAGAGGCGACGCCCGCCACGGCGGGGCGTCGCCACCTACTCCCAATGGAGATACCGCCACACATTCTGCAAGAGTAAGCTTACCACAACGTACAGCAGCCGTACAACCGGATTCTGCGTCGTGGTCGTTACAATGCTTTGTTCGGAGAGTCGGTAGATGGCCTCGATACCGAAGCGTTTCGCGTAGTGGTATCGAGCATCTCGTGGTGTTTCAATGAGCGGCGCGTCAGCGGCGTAGCCGTGACGCGCCACTCCGTGTTCGTCGTATCGTTCGTTTTGGTAGGTACAGTCGATGTAAACGGAAAACTCGACGGTCCAGCTGTGACCGTCGAGTTTCCCCGTCAGCTCGTGTTGGATGACACGACTCCATCCTTCCGAAAGTTCCTGCTTGATCGTCTTTCCCCACCGGACGATTGGCATCACGTACGCGTAGTTGTGCGCTTGAAGAAGCGTGAAACACTTGCTATCGTAGAATTCTCAGTCAAGATAGACGGCCTTGACGCTGTGGTCAAGGCCGTCGAGGAGACCAAGAAACTCAGCGAGGACACTGCTGGCGGTGTCGCCGTCGACGAGACTGCGCACCGCCAGCGTGTATCGTTTATTCTTCACGCGCGCGTATAGTGTCGCATAGGCGTGGAACGCGGTGGTTCCACGCTTTGCCTCTGAGTGGTAGAGGCCAGCTGTTTCGTCCACGTCACCGTAGTAGGGCCGCAGGTGGAGGTCTGCACGACCTCCACCTGCTCGGGAAGAACCTCTAAAATGTCCTTTTGCAGGAGTGCGTTCCCAACTTGTTCAACCGACGTTAGGTCGAACTTCTCGCGGAGGTGGTACAGAATCGTGTTTTGATGGGGAGAATCTTCACTGGTCTCGCAGAGTTCAGATATCGAGGTCCCGTCGGCGCAAGCGCCGACGAGGACCTCGTAGATGTCCTCAGCTTCGATTTCAGCATTATCGCAGAGACTGAGATCAATTTCCCGTCAAGGGTGTTGACGAGGAAATTAAGAAGCTGGTTCTCGTGGATTTCACTGTCTGCTTGCTGGGTCGTAGGCACACCTTCAGCAAGCAGACCTCTCAATTAACTGGCTTTGTGAAGTGCTGAGAATAGCCATTTGGAGAGTGATTTGAGGCAGCTCTCGCGGACTGAATCGGCTAAAAACACGCATCACAGTCCCGCTAGACCCCCTGTAGTCTCAACCTATTCTTAAGATAGATTGATATAGCTATATAGACTTTATCAGGCACAGAAAGCCCGAATATTCACGCACAGAGTGACTGAAACGCCGATATTCTGGTTTTGTAGATAGGTTTGTATTATGCCAGTAAGCACCATCAGTTTTAGGCGGGAGGCCGCTGTACGGGAAGCATGGATCGTCTTCCGCCTGCATACGACGCTACTCCTGGGGGTGACGCCCTCGAAACAGCCATCGAGAAACGACTGGTCGATATCGACTCCGGGCGCTACCGAACGAACGTCGCGAGCGTGCTTCGGAAGTTCGCAGCTTGGTCCCGGGACCAGCACGGTATCTTCAGTCCCGAGGATATCGACGACGACCTCTGTCGGCAATACGCTCGTGACCTTGCTCGAGCTGATGACCGAGACGATATTTCACCGGAGACTGCTCGTCGGTACTTCGCGTATGTCCGCTCGTTTCTCACGTGGGGTGTCTATGAGGGCTTGATCCCGACGAACCCGGCCAAGACCAACCACGCCGAAGGTCCGCTCCCGACCGATGAGACCGAAACAGACCAGCAGTACTGGACCGCCCGGGACCGCGACGCTATCTGCGCTACCGCGACGGCTCGCGTCGACAAGGCCGGCGAAAGCGACGATATCGACCGCACGGCGGCCTACCGCGACCAAGCACTCGTCTTCTTGCTCGCGTACTCCGGTGCTCGCAGCGCGGAACTCGTCGCTGTTTCTGATGATGAAGAACGGAACGGCCTGCGGTGGCGGCACGTCGACCTCAAAGCCGGCACAATGCAGGTGTTCGGAAAGAACCGCACCCGCGAGTCTGCACCGATCCTTGACGATGCTATCCGTCCACTCCGGCGGTGGAAGCAGCTTCGAGAACCCGATGAAGACGAAGCCGTGTTTCCGCGACTCGACAACGCGGCAAAAGCACTTGACCCGACGCCGTCGATCACAACCCAGTCAGCTCGGAATATCCTCGCCAAACTCTGTGAGTGGTCCGACTACGACTTTGATGAACCGCTGAAACCTCACGGTGCTCGCCGTGGCCTCGGGCGGGAAATCTACCGTGAGAACCCACAGCTGGCACAGGACGTACTCCGGCACAAGTCCATCGAGACGACCCATGAAGGGTACGCACAGGAGGCCGCAAAGCGGACACGCGATGAAGCAAACGATATCATCGGCGGTGAGTAAGTTGCCGACAACTCTTCACAAGGAAGCGACAGACGACCCCCAATTGAGCCGGTCAGCGAGGTGAGACCGTGTCGTGTGTCTTGGACTCGCTTCTACAACCGACGATAGATGATGATCCCACCGAGAACAGCGACGATCATGCTCCCGGCAATAAGCAGATTCGTGGGTGAGCCGCCAGACGGCTCGACAGTGTCTGTGGTCCCGGTCTGAGACGGGGTGATTGCTGGCCCACCACTGCTGGTCTGGGTTGAGGTTGATTGCTTGGTGTCTGTCTCGGTCGAGTGTTCAGTTTCCGTGGCCGTTGTTGTTGGGGTGTCACTCGGCGTTGTTTCCGTTCCTGTCGGTGTGTCCGTCGCTGTTACTGTGTCACTGGAGTCACCGCTGCCGGAATCGCTATCATCGTCATTGTCATCACCATCATCACTGTTACTACCGCCGGAACTCGAAGAGTCCTCCTCAGTAGGAGTTTCTGTTGCAGTCGGCGTAGGCGTTGACGTGTCCGTTGGTGTTGGTGTGGCTGTTTCCGTCGGCGTTGGTGTCGACCCATTCTCATCGTCGGTTTGGCCTTCGACGGTGAGGACGCGCCCTTCTGTTCCGGTGACCGAGTAGGCACTGCCGTTCTCGTCACCCAGCGCCGCGACACTCACGGAGAGCCCGACAGTTCCGGAATTCTCGGCTTGGACAGTGACAGTCGCGAGTTCCACTGGGCCGCTCTGGAGCGTGTTCATTCCCGTCGCCGCCAACTGCACTGACGCCCCGCCATCGGGCTGCTTGGCGTACGCTGGGCTGTCGGCATACCTGACGCTCTCGATGGTCGCGACGCTGCTGTCGTTGAGCGACACTGTCGCGTTGAACGTACCGACACCACCGCTGGCCTCGGCCACCACCAGCTCGTACTCGACGGTTGCGCCCGAATCAACGCTCTCTGCAGCCGGCGAAAGTCGAACCTCTGTCCCGCCGGCACCAGAAACGACAGCAGTACTCCCAATCAGCGCAGCGCTAACCAATACTACCCTCATGAGACGAGCGAGTTGCATCGATATTATCGAACCCGATTCCCACAGTATTAAATAAACCGAAAGTAATCCTTGAATTAACACTGGAATACTTCATGTCTAGAGGTCACAGTCGTACTCGTGAGGGTATCGAACTCGTAAGTGAGCAGGCACGGCCGCTGTTGGCGGTCATCCTGACCGTATTGCTCGTCACCAGCCCAGTCGTCGCAGCGGTTCCGGCCGGCGCACTCACACAGGCCGGCAATGCAGGCAACACCGGTACGGGCGCGGGTAACACCGGCATCGGCACTGGCGCCGGAAACACGGCTGTGACACCTGACCCGGTCGTCGGCTCGGCGGGCCCGACCGACCCGAACGGTGATGGACGCTTCGAGGACGTCAACGGTGATGGCAGCTTCGACGTCGTCGACAGCCAGGCGTTGCTTGCTCATCTCACGAACGCCTCCGTCCAGAACTACAGTTCGAGTTTCGACTTCACTGGTGACGGATGAGTCACGGTCAGCGACGGCCAGTGGCTCTACGTTCAGGCTGTCAATCCGACCGAGACCGACGCTGACGGCGACGGACTCAACGATACTGTCGAAATCGCGCTCGGCACCAACGCATTCGACACCGATACCGACAGCGACGGAATCGGCGATTGGACCGAAACCAACGGCGGTAAGCCCATCGACACGGACAGCGACGGCATCATCGATGCCCGTGACGCGGACAGCGACGGCGACCGTATCCCCGACATCCGCGAAGGGACCAAAGACACTGACGGTGACGGGACGCCCAACTACCGCGACACCGACGACGACGGCGACGGCATCACCACCCGGACCGAAGCGCTTGACGGCCAGAACTACAGCCACGACGTCGACTTCGACGAGACGGTCAACTGGCTCGACACCGACGCCGACGGCGACGGGGCCCCCGACGGGACGGAGGGCACCGCCGACAGCGACGGCGACGGGATGCCGGACTATCTGGACAACGATCGTGACAACGACGGGCTCCCCGATAGCTACGAGCGCAACGTCACAAAGACCGACCCCACCGACAACGATAGCGAGTCCCCTCTGACGAACTACACCGAAGCGGACAACGACGTCATCGATGGGATGGAGGACTTCGACCAGGACACGCTGGGGACATACGTCGAGTACGCCATCGGCACGGACCCGTTCGTGAGCGACACGGACGATGACGGCCTCTCAGACGGCTTCGAATACCGGAACAACCAGTTCAACCCGCTCGATGCCGATACGGACGGTGACGGCACAAGCGACGCTTCGGGCGACCTTGACGGTGATGGACTGACCAATGGTGAGGAGGCCCAGCGCGGGACCTTGGTCGACCGACCCGACACCGACGTCGACTCGCTGAACGACAGTCGCGAAATCGAGCTGGGGACGGACCCGACGCTGCCGGACACGGACGCCGACGGACTGGACGACGACGAGGAACTCGCCATCGGAACCGACCCGCTGAACAACGATTCAGACGGCGACGGCGTTCTCGACGGGAACGAGACCTTCGAGACGGCGATGGACAGCGAATCGACCGGCGCCACTGTCACGCTCCGGACGAACGGGTCGGGGGCCGGCGTCACCATGGAGGCCAAGCCCGACTTCTTCGAGAACACATCGGCCAGTGCCGGCCCGACGATACAGCTTGAGAACCGCACGGCCTTCGAGAACGCGACAGTCGAACTCCCGGTCGACGCCTCGGTCCCCGAGTCTGAGTACGAGAACCTCTCTATCTATACATGGAACGGCTCCTCGAAAGACACCTGGAGCAAGGTCGAGACGACTATCGAGAACGGGACGGCGAAAGCCACCGTCGAGCACTTCTCGTATTTCACCGTGCTGGACACCGACGAGTGGGTCAGCGCGACGCAGGTCAGTATCGGCGAGCCGGTCGATTTCAACGCCAGCGACTCGTTCCGCTGTCGGAACGCCTGTAACCTGACCGGCAACTCGACCGTCGTGCTTGGCGGGGAACCCACGACGCGGAAGATAACCATCGAACAGGGCGGGGACAGCTACGAGGTGGTACCACTGAGCAACGGGCAGACCATCGAGAAATTCTACGACTACGCGAACGCTGAGATCAACTCTCCGCTGCCGGTCGCGAAAAGCGACACCAGTCGGCTGTTCTTCTGGTCCGGTCCGAACGGCCTCAGTCTGGTTTTACTGCAAGATAAACCGAGAGATGGGTCCGGTGCCGCCGTCTCGTTCGAACTCTACGAGTTCCCGATCAGTGACGGGAGTTGGGTTGTTCGGGACGACCCCGGAGACAACTACGGCACGACGCCTGACTGGAGCTGGAACGACGACAACACCGACGGAGGGGCGTTCCGAGGCGAGCTGACCAACGCGACGTTTACCATCAAACCGAGGTTCAACGAGGAGGCGGTGAGAGACCCGATCACCCCCGGCCAACTCAATGACTGGGAGATTCTGTCCGGACGCGCGACCGACCCAACCAACGAGTCACTGGCAATAGACCAGAACATCACCATCAGCGTCCCGGGCGACCCCAACGAGAACGCCTCCAGTAACGTCAGTGGCGACACGGGTAGTGCCAATATCACGCACAATCTCTCGTCTGGCACTGACGACCTCACGGTGGTGTATCAGACCGAGCAGACCAACACCAATCCGGCAGCGAGCATCGAGGTGACCGGTGCGAGCGGAACCACAGTTTCGAAAGAACTCGCTATCGGGACCGTCGGCACCGTTCAGACGACGGTCAACGTCTCCACGCTCGCTCACGGCCCCGCGAACATCAGCCTCTCGGCCGACGGCGTCAATATGCGAGCGGAGGTCGTCCCACGCGAGACCTTCGACAGTGACGGCGATGGCATCCGTGACTCTGTAGAGAACCAGAACTGGACGCTCCCGACCGCCGCCGCAAGCACGTTCTCGACGGACCCGTACGACGCTGATACTGACGGAGACGGCATCCCCGACGGAGAGGAGGTCATCTACAAGACTACCGCTGAAAACGGCACGCTCACGACGAGCATCGCGGTCGCCAACTCCGATCCGACCGAGGTCAACAGCGACGGGGACGAACTCACCGACCTCGAGGAAAACCGCGGGTGGAACACCTACCTCGCGCGCTCGCCCTCAACGGCTGAACAGTTCGTCAGCGCCCGCCAGAACGGTGGGGACGCCCTCGGCGTGCTCTGGAAGCAAAACGTCAGCTCCGACCCACTGTCGACAGACACCGACGGCGACCTGCTGGACGACCACGAGGAGCGTCGCCTCGGGACCAGCCCGACTGTCGCCGACTCCGACAACGACGGCAGTGACGACTACTACGAGGTTTCGAACGACTACGACCCGACCATCCACGACCACAAAGCGCCACTGGTCGAACCGCTTGAAGTCAGCGCCGACAACACCGCCCGAACCAGCTACACAGCTCGCGTCAGCGTCTCCGACCAGAGCGGCATCTCCCGAATCGAGTTCTACAAGGCCGGAAGCAGGCAGTGGTCGGGCCTAGGCGATGGCGCGACCGCCCGAAACTTCGACGCCAGCATCGAGGTCGAGCGTGACGCGCTAGATGCCATATACACCGGCGCAACCGGCTTCTTCACGCCAGTGACCGTCGACGCCAGCGCCACGGATATCCACGACAACCGCAAACGCAAGGAGCTCAGCGGGCCGGACACGTTCGGACAGGCGGCCGACAAATACGCAAGCTTCCCGGCCAGTCCTGGCAAAGGCGGCTTCGTCGCTTGGATGGGCCTCTCCTCGGGCGCGTCGACGGTGGTCGGTGAGAGCGTCGCTGGCGTCGCCCAGATGGTCTCCGACCCTGGCGGTTACGCGAGCCAGATGGCCCAGCTGGCGACGACCATCGCCAACAACCCCGCGATAATCACGAAACTGCCCCAGATGATGGCGAGCCAGCTCCGCCAGCAACACGAGACCCGCAATCCCTTCGACTCCCGCGAGCAGTACTACCAAGAGTTTGGCGGCGGCTGGTCGCTGGGCTACTCGACTGGGACAGTGGCGCCCGCGTTTGCCTCTGGCGGGTCGAGCGTCCTCCAGAAGGGACTGAGTAGTTCATCGAAGCTCAGACGGCTGGTCGACGCCGCCGACTCGGCGGTACCCGACAGAGTGCCAAACGGCGTCAAGCCGACAGCACTACGGCGGGCTGGGAAAGTCGACGACTCGGTCCCCGACGCGGACGTGCCGACCGGGCGCATGAGCGCGAAGCTCAACGACATGCCCGGGCCGAAGCGCCAACGGACCACCGAGCAGTTCGACCAACTCGACAGTGACGGGAGCGATTACCTGGGCAACACCGACATCAACGACCCGACGCTGAAGGCCACCGACCTCTTCGAGAACACCGGGCCCAGTGGGCGTCGCGCACTCAACGATCTGGCGGAAAGCGATCAGGACGCCGCCGACGCGCTCCTCCAGATAGACGACGCCGCTACCCAGCGGCGCTTTACTGAGGCCTACGAGAGCGGCGAGGTCGATAGCGATGAACTCGCCACCGCCGTCAAGCGCTACGACAACCTCGACGCGAGCGGCAAAGGCGGTGCTGACGACGTCCTTGCTGCAACCGGAGACGACGGCACCGAACTTATCGCCAAAGCCGACGGCGAAACCGTCCGCATTCTCGCCGACGGCTCCGGCGACCTCGACCAGTCCTTCCGCCGGGCCGTCGCTCGCGCGGCTGATGACGACAGCGTCGACTCCTTCGACCAGATCGATAGGGCCGTCAAAAAGGTCGATAACCTCGACAGCACTCAGCAGCGACGGGCCAAGAAACTCATTGCTGAGACTGACGGTGCTGGCGTCAAGCTCGTTGACGAGTTAGACGGCGACGGGCTCCAACGGGTACTCGACTTGGATATCGACCGTGCTGACGAGTTCCGCACGGCTGCAGCTCGCAATCTCGAACGAGGCAATGCCGACACCGATGATATCGAGAAATTCGCCACACATGCCGACAATCTGGAAGGTGTCGATGGTCTGAATAGCGGTCCCGTCGATGATTTCATCAATTCAAGAGACCCTGGAAACGTTGGTGGTGCACTTGATGAAGTGCGTCGGGCCGATGAAATCGGTGCAGAGAATATCGAGCGGATGAGTATTGAACTCCCCGATTCGAATGAGTATGACGGGGAACTGGATATCCAAGTCGAATCTGGCAAGATTGTCGAATCGAAAGGATCGTTCGGATATACGAAAGGCAAGATTGACCAACAATTCGACAGAAAGCTTAGAACTATGAAGGAACATGAGGATGTTGCTTTCGATGGCAACACACTGGAGATCCGGGCGAATCGCGTTGGGGATCAAAACTTGGTCAGTTCAAAGATTACGGAATGGGAGCAGAAGAGCAAATGGGGGTCTGCAGACATTACGATCAAAGTGGTCGATGAAGACTCTGGATCAATTATCACGGATTAAATTGGAGGCTACTAATGGAAGATTACGATCTGATTGAACTTACCTATGTCCTCGATGAGGAACCGTCTAGTGATATCTTCGAGACGCTCATTAACGCGTTCCCGGAGTACGGTAGGCGAGATCGCGGACCTCGAGAATATGGGATACGTGCCAGTAAAATAGATGAATACACCAATGAAGTAGATATAGTCGGAGGGCGTGAAGAGATACTCCAAACAATATCTACGTATCCAGAGTGGTCAGTTGAGGTGCTGCTGAGCCACGATGATCTGACAATTGCACGGAGAAAGAGCGAATTGGGTCTACTGTCAGACTTATCAAAGCCCAATTTGCAATTTTCAACCTGGATTTACGCGATGAAAGATTCAGATGATCATGGCTCTCCTCCCGAAGTGAAGAAAATGCGGAAAGAGTTTGTCGAAGTACTTGCTCAAGCCGCAAACATTCTCGAACCAAAATGGGGCTTTGGCCGCCGCGGTGGCCTCGCTATCGGCGAAGATGAGACGGTCGAAGACCTTGCGACGAGGACCAAACCACCGCTGTACGAGTACAACGTCTTCCGTTCGGAAACTGTCGAGGCAATCGGTCGCGAGCAAGTCCTGTCGGCACCGGCCTACTACGTCGAAGAACTCGACTCAGGTGGCGTTTTCATGGCCGTCACGGAACCACCCAAGCAGTGCGGACACGAGGGCCAGCAGTGTGAGGAAGTCGCCGACCAGCTCGGTCTCTCGCTAGCGAAAACGGAACGCTATCACTGACCGCGATTTTAGATCTAAAGTCTACAATAATTCATCGCGACGGATCTCGCGTGCCCGCTCTCGAAGACGAGACTGAAACAGACCAGCAGTACTGGACGACACGCGACCGCGATGCTATCTACGCTACTGCGACCGCCCGCGTCGACGACGCCGGCGAAAGCGATGACGTCGACCGCACGGCGGCCTACCGCGACCAGGCACTCGTCTTCTTGCTCGCCTACTCCGGTGCTCGCAGCGCGGAGCTCGTCGCTGTTTCTGATGATGAAGAACGGAACGGCCTGCGATGGCGTCACGTCGATTTAGAGGCTGGTACAATGCAAGTATTCGGCAAGAACCGTTCCCGCGAGTCTGCGCCGATCCTCGACGATGCACTTCGCCCGCTTCGGCGCTGGAAGCAACTTCGAGAACCTGACGAGAATGAGGCCGTGTTCCCCAGACTCGACAACGCTGCGAAAGCGCTTGATCCCACGCCGTCGATCACCACGCAGTCGGCCCGGGATATCCTTGCCAAACTCTGCGAGTGGTCCGACTACGAGTTCGAAGACCCGCTGAAGCCACACGGTGCCCGCCGTGGCCTCGGGCGGGAGATCTATCGCGAGAATCCACAGCTGGCGCAAGATGTACTCCGTCACAAATCAATCGAAACGACCCATGAAGGGTACGCTCAGGAGGCCGCAAAGCGGACACGCGATGAAGCGAACGATATCATTGGAAAGCAGTGAAAGATACAGCTATTGCAAAGGGTGCTGAGTAGTTCGGGCTCTGGAGTGCGATCCGTGCCTGTCACCCCAGATCACAATTACTGGTTCAGTCACATTCGCGATTTTCACTCGTGGTCAAGGCGAATAGAGCTTGGCCTCGGGCGATTTACGCTGACTTGCACGCTTTAATCACAACTTCAGGGTCGTCAACAAGTTGGTTTACTGTGTGTGCGCCCTTGCCCTTTCCCCGCCCTTTGCGCTCCTGCTCAACGAGCGAGAGAAACGCAAGTTCGGAGAGTAGATCCCGAACACGTCGCACTTTCAGTGGATCGACTCCATTGCTCTCACAAAGGCGTTCATACACCGAATAGACGCTTTTCGTTGGGATTGGAGGGTTCTCACCTGACGTATCCTGTACTTGTAACGCAAGCGACTGTAACAGGTGTTTTGAGTGTTCTGGCTGCTTGGCAATGAGCTCAGAAAGTCTAGCCTGCTCTTCACGGTCATGCGCCTCATCAACATATTCGATTTTTACTGTATCATCGTCGTGTTCGTCGGCAATCTCCCCTGCATATCGGAGGATATCGATTGCCTTGCGCGCGTCTCCATGTTCCTTCGCTGCGAGTGCTGCTACTTTCGGGATAACATCTTCATCTAGAACATCCTCACGAAAAGCATCGGAACGAGATTTGAGGATCTCACGGAGCTGGTTCGCATCATACGGTGGGAAAACGAAGTCTCGTTCCGACAGGCTTGATTTAAGTCGTTCATTGAGAGAGTCTTTGTAACGGATTTTGTTACTGATACCAATCACACCAAGAGTACTTTCTGTCACCTTGCCTGCTTCGGCAGCGCGTGACAGTTGCATTAGTACGTTGTCACCTTCTAATTTATCTATTTCGTCAAGAATAATGATTCCAACATCCAGCCGTGCATCAAGAATATCCCAGAGACGGCGGTAATAGTCCGAGGTACTCACCCCAGTATGTGGAACTGTTATTTCTGTCTCTTCTGGGCTATTGAGTGCTTGAGCAATTGTGCGGACTGTCTGTGTCTCAGTTGATTCTTGGAAACAGTCCACGTATGCGACGCCGATTTTGACACCGTTGTCGGCTGCCGCCTCAGTGAGATCGCGAGTTATATACTTTGAACACAGGCTTTTGCCCGTACCCGTTTTTCCGTAAACCAATACGTTGTTCGGGGTGTCTCCCCGCTGGGCGTCTTTGATAGCATTAGCGAGCTTTCGAAGTTCAGTGTCGCGTCCGATTATCCGGTCACTCTCCGGAAGGTGGCTCACTCTGAGGAGTTCCTTGTCAGCAAAGATTGGATCTGGATTGCCGAAGAACGACTCAGACTCATTCATACCAACACAATCTCATGGACCTCATATTAATATTGTCCACCACCTTGCCGCTGTAAAACAGGTAAGATTGGTATGCTATATTTGAAAAGTCGTATATCAGTCGCTCAGTTCCCATCTATTGGTGATATCCTACTCCAGGATACTGTATGAATTTAGAAGGTAGTAGTACTCCCACACCCCGTGTTGCCGCTGTAACAGTTGAGATGAGTTTCCAGATGAAAGCGGGCACATAATGAGTGATATCATACCGACACGCTATCTACACGCGCTCGAACAGACCCTGTGTAGAAGAGTGAAAACCGGTATTTCATGCTACCGACGCTAAAGCGTCGTTATTTTAGTACGCTAAAGCGTGATACGGTACCAAACAGCATAGACCATAATAAAACTGATGATGCCTGTCCTAATTCGGTGGCTGCGCAGAGTTATCAACTTGATATGGTAACACGCTGTGGCTGCTTTACCTATTCACTTACAGCGGCAATGAGGGGTGTACAAACATGACCTTACATAAAAATAAGAGACAGGCAACTGTTCTCGATTGTTTACAGCGGCAATGAGGGGTGCGACTGCAGACCAGTCTAATGCTGGCGTGCCATAGAGTACGTCTCACACCCTCTACCTCCTTACGATCACCGCGGATGGTCTCGCCGTCTGGAAGTCTTCCAATCTGGTGCCACACTCTGTAAATTACCCCCTGTAACCCTGTTCATCGTATTTTGAGACGACCGCGTGAACCACGCTCTCAATCTCGACTGCGGCGTGGCCATTCAGAGTCGGATCAGAATCAGGCGAGTTGACAGTCATCTAGAAAGCTCACTCGTTCCGTACTGTTGTTCCCACTCGTTTCGAGCAGCTATCTCTCGTTCGCCACGTCGCGTGACTGAGTAGATGTTGGTCCGTCTGTCTTTTTGTGCCTTCTCAATGAGCCCTTTGTCGGCAAGTGTGTCAAGGCTCGGGTACAGCCTCCCATGATGGATTTCTCCCTCATAGTATTCTTCCATCTCCTCTTTGATTGCGAGGCCATGTGGGCCGTCTAGACCGTACACCACATACAGCAGGTCACGTTGAAAACTGGTGAGGTCAAACATTTCAGGATGGCTAACAACTTTGCGCCATTAAGTCTAATGAAATTGACCAAAATCCAGACGCATTGATGGCTAGAACCGGTCTCGAAACCGGCTGAAATCTGATGGTAAACTAGCTGTTAATCCTCGTCTTCCTTGTCTGCCTCGTCTTCCTCGGGCTGAACATTCCGAAGCCGACCACTGATTTCCTGCTCGTACTCTTCTAGGAGCTTGTAGAACTCCACAATCGTCTCCTCGGCAGTCTCACCCTTCGATTTGATCGTCACTCTGTCTTGATCGCGAGTGTCAGTGCCTCGATCCAACCGTGCTTCCATACTGCAGCCAACGTCTGTTCGTTCAACCTTTTCAACTGGGTCTGGAGCCGTGTCTGGCTCTGTGTCTGATTCTTCTGACATGGTTTTCTTCGGGACGCTCTCACTGGAACGCCCCGCACCCGACTGGGGCTCACAAAACAGCCGTCAATCGCTACCCTCGAACGCACCCAGACTGGCCTGCTCACTCGGAACAGATGTCGCAACGGGAGGTGTTCGATCTTCCGAGCCCGTGCCTGTCCCCTGCGTTGGACTGGGCTGGTTCTCCGCCTCGACCGTATTCTCGAAGGCGTCGGTCACCCACTCGTGTAGCTCTTCGACCTCCTCGTCGTCTAGCTCGCGAACGCTCCCACCCAGCGAAGAGTACGACGTCTGCCACGCTCGCTGGAACTCGACAGTCAGTGAGTCGCCCTGAATAACGTAGGCATCCAGATTCAGGAAACAGCAGTTCAGCGCCGTCATTCGGGCACACAGTGGGTCCTTATCTTGCCCGACAAACAGCGCGTCTGGCTGCTTTCGACCGGCGGCCAGCAGTGTTCGACCGCTCCCACAGGCCGGGTCAAGGACCGTCTGTCTATCATCGCTATCGCTCTCGTCTCCGACGCCGGCGATCTCGGCCATCGTCTCGCAAACAGAGTGGGGCGTGAAGTGTTGGCCGAACGCATCGCTGGACATTCCGTATTCCTCGTAGACAGCGCCCAGAACATCAGCGTCGGTAGCCGCCATCCGTTCTTGCAGCTGGCCGAACGCCTTGGCGAAGAGGTCGACCGAGCGCTGTCCGTCTGGATGGTCCATATCGCCGCGTTCGCGATAGTTGTCGACGATCTCCAGATACGGATCGTCTCGGTCCTGCAGTGCGAACAGCATGAGATTGACCCAGTCTCGGAAGACTGTGTGGGCGCTGTGCCCGCGCTGGCGAATTTGCTCAAGCGTTGCAACAATCTCGTCGACGTCCGACATCTTTCTGGAGAGTCTGCAAGATGCCATCGGGAACGTCGGTCAGGATCCGTCCTGTTCGACGGCACGGTCAAAGTTTGGTAATCACCTGCTCAAGCGGGTAGAGAAAAGGAAACGGCCGATAGCAAGTCACCGCGCGCCAACACTACTGGAGCCACTGCCAAGATGGTTTTTACTGCTCACCAGTACCCCTCTGCATGAACCAACTGTAGTAATGCGCGCGCCGGTGCCTTCGATGAATAATACCCCACCCATCGAACTGCGATATTATCTACTCGTTGGACCTGCTTAGTAACTGCTGTAGCACTTCTATAATGTCCTGATTCGAGGCGGTTGTCCCGTGGATACTGACAGAATCCATGCCGGCGTAGCCGTGTTCCCCTGACTCGTCGCGCTCCCAGTAGAGCCATGCCGTCTCTTCGCCGCCATCAAAGCCCATCTTGTCGACCGGGAATTCCATTACGAGGGCTTCGTAGCTCTCGCCATCGTGGCCGTTGAATTCACGGACTTCGCCGTCGTCTTCCGGTCGGGCACCATCGCCGTCTTCGACCATTGAGCGGGAACCGAACCGGTACCGGACGGGCTCTGCCGTCGGGTCGAATGTCTCCTGATCGCCATCACTGTTGAGGAATTCGACGGGTTGGACGACCACCTCTACAGTGTCGTGTTCGTCGACATCGATGTAATTGTCGGCGTTGTCAGGTTGGACGTCAATATCGAGCTTGTTCGGAAAATGGGCTGCTGCGAGGCCACTGACCGCAGGGATGGATACCGCAGCCGCCGTCACACCGGCTGTACGTTTAAGCAGCCGTCGTCGGGTCGTAGTACTCTGTGCCAGTTGTGTTGGGTCAAGTCTCGTTTGTCGATCTGACATCCTACAAACAGCTCGACGGGGCTTCGCTGTATAGTGATTCTGGTCCAATCAACGAATCCAGCCCGACAGTGAATAGTTGATACTGTCGGCTGTACGTCTGTGACGCATTTCGCCACTCAAACTGGCGAATATCCTACAATAGGTACAGCCAACAGTATGAGGCAGACAGCCCGGCTATCCCTATAGCGAACCAGTATTTTATACTGTCGCTGTCGAGCGTTACCGCTCCCTGTCGGCGGCGCGAAAAGGATATATGCTGCTGCTCATGTTGCTGATCGGGTATACTGCTCTCTCGATCTGGATGATTTCCCAGCCAGGTGTGGTGAATCGGAACGAGATGTACGCTCCCGACGGGCCAGCGGCGAGCGTGCATCTTGATCACTCCGCACCAATTCGCGGGGCTTCATTGGAACCCGCATAATAGACCGCGGCAAGTACGAGCGTCATCATGATAACGTCAAGTAAATGCTCAAACGAGTGGTGCATACCGGCATCCATCCACCCCGTTAGATACGCAACTCCAGCGCTCGTCTTCCCGAGAAACGTCGAGAACGCTACTACGATGAGTAGATAGGATTCCGTCCGGCGATGGTAGAACGCCATGAACGAAAGCACCGCCACAAGCATCGAGAACACTGCTCCCACCCCGAGAGCGGTGACGAGTAGACTCTCGGACATTGAGGTTCCAAAGTGGAGCGGCTGAGCGATACTGATCCTAGTGTGTAGTATCAAGGCCATCTGGGTCGAGCCTCGGATTCAGTCAGGACAATCCGATGTGGATGCCTGCATAGATATGATTGGTAGTCCCCCTATCTCACTTCCCTTCTGGTTCATTCACCGAAAGCAACTGTCGGACCGTGAGATATAGGGTCCAACATGGGAGACTTGTAGACAACGGTGCCGCAGAAGGCTGTCACCGTTCGGATAGACCTATGACAACGACACGTACACGAATCGAACTCCAGATTCGCCGGAATCCTGGAACCCACTTCAACGAACTGGTGCGGTCACTTGAGTTTGCTCCAGGCCAGATTCAGTATCACACCCGAAAGCTGTCAGACGAAGCTGAAGTAATAGAGGAGAGCCTGTACGGTCGCACCCACTATTTTCCCCCGGAGTTCGATTCGTGGGAACGAGGTGCACTGGCGCTGTTCCGGCGTGAAACATCACGGGAAATACTTGGGTACCTGCTCGAAAACGAGGCGGTCAAACCACAGGCGGTGGCGGATTCGCTCGGTATCGCCCGGAGCACGCTTGAGTGGCACCTAAGTCACCTCATCGAACAAGATGTAATTCTAAAGGAGCGAGACGAGCAAAACCGTATCACACTTGTCGTGGCACATCCCGAGCGGACGCACGAACTGCTCCGTGAGATCTCCCCGTCTATTCCGGACCGGTTCGTCGACCGGTTCACCCGACTCGTCGATAGCCTTCTCAGCGAGCAACACCGCTGAACATGACCCTCCTGAACGACCACTGTCAGAGGCGACCCTCGCCATGGTGGGATGTCGTCACGTTCTCCCAGCGGAGATACCGCCAGACAGAATAAAGTTGGCCGTAATGAACCTCCTTCCCGTAGTACTCTTCAATGTCGTCTTTGATCGTGACTCCGGCCGGTTCGGAGTAGCCACCGACGATGAATAATAAGTCCCGTTGAAATCCTGTCAGGTCGTGCATATTCGCGGTTACAATATTACATATATGAGCATATTGGTATGAGATCGCCGCTTTCACTCCACGTCGTACAGGTCTTTGACCCCCCGTCGATAGTGGTCTTGGCTGGAGTCTAGAACTGGATCAGCCTCCTCCGGGTGCTTCGCGATGATGCTGGTAAACTGCTTGGGCGGCTTCCAACTGTCATCAATTTCGCGGGCCTCCAGCTGCCTCATGACCGCATACTCACCGTCGGCGGTAACGTACAGAACACGAATCCCCGGCTTCTCACTCAGTGGCCCTCTGAGTAGCTTTCCTGTTCGTGTATTCACCAGCCACTCAAGTAAGAGCCCAGCCCGACACTGGATTGCATACAGTTGCACCTCATCTTCTTCGGGAGATTCTGTGCGACCGTTGTCGGCCCACGATTGGGGCAGCGACCGATTCTCAGTCTCATCTTTCCATCGCCACTTCAACTTTTTCGGCCCGGTAGTCCCTCGTCGGTATCCACTACTCATTGTTGGATTCTCTCAGCCACTAGAGAAACACAAAATCAGCTCTGTATCGCCTCTGTCGCAACTTTTTTGCTGTTTGAGGGTATATGTATTAGTACGAGGACTCATCATGAAAACAGCCGAGTCCCCCACTACGACTAGCGAGTGTTCTCCCCCAGATCAGTGGATATCCCGCCAGCCCAGCGGGACCCGTGATCTTGACTTCCAGCAGATCCGACAGCGTCGGTCAGCAACGTGGAACACCGCCCTTGATGCCAGTGTCAACGTAACGAAGGGCGGTCGCCCGGACCTGTTCCTCGTCTCCGTTGACGACGACTGTCCCGTGAACTGCTCGCTGGCCGAGCATCCTAACGGAACCCACGCCGGCTGGTGCAGCTGCGAAGTCTTCCAGGCGACGACCGTCTGCCCACATCTCTGTGTTCTCCGCCAACACGCTGCCCTCGGTGATCTCGACCTGCCGATGCGGAACCAGACCTGAAGCACAGCTCAGCCGTCGCCCATCGAAACGTCGGCCAGCGGCCGAACGTCGACGCGCCCAGTCCGGTCGTGGTCAAGACACTGGCACAGTCGTTCTCGAACCGTCGCCTGCGAACACGGCTCGACGCCAACCCCTAATCGCGGATCGTCTCGAATCTGGACGTACTCTGCGTCGACATCCAACGGCGTGTGCTCGACTCGACACCAGATCGTCTTCGCTCCGGCTTGGTCTAGATCAGTCACGTACCGAGCAGCCACCGCTTCGTGGCGAAGTTCGACAAGGACTCGTTCGACAAATGATGCGACTTTCGTTGGCGACCGTGGCGCTGGGACCGCCGCAAAAACACTCGAAGAGTCGTGCTGTGCCGCCGATTCTGGAGTATCAGTAACTGACATATGTCTCTCTCAGGACGTGCTTGCTGGCTCGCCCTGCACCCTCGCCGGGGTACGCAAAACAACGGTCGCGAGAATTCATTCAACGATATGCTCCTCGATCTCCTGGAACCACTGACGGGCCGTCGTAATATGCACATCCAGTGGCTCGCAGATCGTCGCTTGTGTGAGCCGGATATCTGACTCTTTCCTGGCGAGATACAGAGCGCCGGCTGCGATACCGTCTGGTCGCCCGTTGATCTCGGTGGACTCGGTCGCCTGCTCTGCGAGTTCGAGCGCTCGCTGGCGAATCTCCGGGGCAACGTCGAATGGAAGGTCCGAACAAATCCGCGCCACCCAGTCCACCGGGAGCGATACTGGGATTGGGAGATCGAGTTCCACCAAGAACGTCCGGTAGCAGTTCCATATATGGGAGTCTGAACACCGGGCAACGTCGGCTACCGTCTCCATCGTCACGAGGCCATTGCACCGGCAGGCGGCGTACACAGCGGCCGCTGCACCGCCCTCAATCGACCGTCCGATCAGGAGGTCCTTGTCTTGGGCTTTCTTGAAGAGCGTTGATGCCTGCTCTTTCACCGCGTTGCTCTCAGATAGCGCACTCGCGATGCGTCGGATTTCGCCAAGCCCGTGAGCAAGATTCCGGTCGCGCTTGCTGGTGAACTTCGACCGGCCGTGGAGTTGTCGCTGGCGAGCAAGCCGTCGACGCCGTCTCGGAGAGATGTCTGCACTCTCAACCGAGCCGATGTTCGTCGACAGGCCTCGGTCGTGGCGAGTGACCGTCCGAGGTGCGCCCGTCCGTTTCTGTTCCTCCTTGTCGTACGTCCGCCACGCTGGCCTGCGGTCGATCTGGTCTTGGTCGGTCACCAGGCCACAGTCCTCGCAGTTCGTTTCTCGCCCGCTGCTATCGAGTTCGCCGCCACACTCGGGACAACCCGGCGTAGCTGCAGACAACGCTGTCTGGACAGTTTGTGAAGACATATTTCGAGACATCCTCTCACCTGACTAGAGGCGCAGAAAACACACTGCGGCCCCCGGTTAGGCGTCTGGCAGTTTTCCATCCGGGCGGGGGACTCGCTGGGCGTCAATCTCGATCTCGACCCGGCGACGGTGCTTGCATCGCTCGGCGACATCGGGACAACTGCACGTCTCTTCGAGCACGTCGACCTCGTACCGGCTATCCGACGCTGAGTGAACCTCGTAGCGACCGGGCTTTGCGAGGAAGGAAACGTCGATATCTTCCTGCTTCGCTCGTTTCGTGCGTGGTTCGTCCTCAGAAGAGACAGCCAAAGGGTCCTCAGTCGGGTCCGTGACGCCGCCGTCGTTGAACCGAACCTGCATGACTCCACCGTCAGCGACTGCCTTGCGGGGTTCGCCGTCGACGTGCAATCCGAACTGGTCGTCGAGAGCGTCGTCGTCAACCCACTGCGGGATGGGTCGCTCGCCGGTGGCGAAGGCGACTCGCTTCTGGTGCTTGCACTCCTCACCGGGGTTGAACTGTTTCCACTTGCATTCGCAACTCCCTGTTCGAGTGTCGACAAGGTACTCTGAGCCAGACCCGGAGTTGACCAGGAAGAGGTCGTCGGCGTTTCGTGCCTGACCAATCGAGTCCAACACGGTCATCACTTCGGTCAACGCCCGAACGGTCCGGTTGTTCGGGTCAGCCTCCTCCAGTTCGCTCTCGTCGATGCTGCCGGCGTCGCTATGGGATTCTGTGGTAGCCATGTGCAACAGGCGGCACGCCCTCTCTGGGACGCCCCTCACCCCGCTGGGGCGCAGAAAATTCGGGGACTAGAGTTGTTGAAATGGACGGCTATTCTCGAGTTAAAACGGGAAACACAGGCTGTAGGAATGGTCGAAAATGCCAACCGTCTATTGTAACTCTCCGAAAAATGAGACACAATGCAGGAGGTTTGTACTATGCTGACCACGATATTAAAACGGGCTCAGGAGGGACTGCTACTCTCAGTATCGTTCTTGAGAACCTGTGGGATTGATTCTTATGCGATGCCAGAGATTATTAATTTGATGGCAACTTCAGTATCCGAATACGTTGATTACGAAGAAGACGACGGTGTTGGAATCTGGAAGATTGAGGATCTGCCCGCAGCTATCGAAGCAGGCGATATGGAAAACGCAGAGCAGCACTACGTTGAGACAGCCAGTGACCCAGAAATGGAGAGCGTTGTCGTCACCATCGGTGGCGTAGAAGAGATGGATTCCAAGGTGTTGGACCATGTCGAAGACAATTGGACCGATGTAGCTGAACAGTCGGATGTCGACTTCACAGCTTATGTTGCTGATGGGATTGCACGACTCTCGATCAGCCAGAAAAATGAAGCTGATAATGTACTTACGAAGGGATTCAAAGAGTTTGAGCCCGCACTTGAGTGGGCGAAAGAAAAACAGAACTCCTGAATTGCCAGTAGCCAGAACGTTTTGTTTCAAATCTTACTAAATTACTGGCGTGTCCTCTTCTGGACAGTTTCTCCCAAATATTCAATTATTGTTATGAATTTGAGCGAGGAGTAAGCACGCTTACTGAGCAGGCGTTGCAGCCAGCATCATGGCTAAAGAAACTGCCGTTTCGCCGCCTGTCAGAGTTCGGTCGCCTGCATCTGCTCGTGTGCGTCGGGATTGACAACCGGGATGACGCCCTCGATCTCGTCTTTGCCGTACTCCTCACGAATCAGGTCGTGGATATCGTTCGCGAGAGCAACGGCCTCGTCTTGCGTGTTGGAACTCGCCTCGTTCTCAGGAAAATCTGCTGGCCCGACACCCTCCACGACGATGAACAGGTGGTCGTCACTCATTTTCGACCGCCTCGACGAGCAGCGTCGTTTCCGGCAGGTCGTCGCGAGAGGTCGACAGGAACTCGGACGTCTCTAGCGTTTCCTCGACCAACTCGACCAGTTCCTCCGAGACATCGCCAAAGTGAACGATGGCGTCGGGATCGGGGTAGTTGTCGTACTGCTGTGCAGCCGTCTTGTCTGTCTTGTTCTTACTCATAATCAGTCGGCAGAGCGCCCTCAGTGGGACGCCCCTCACCCCGCTGGGGCACAGAAAATTCGGCGACTAGAGCTGGTTAAAGCGTGATTCTATTCTCGGACAGGAGTGGTCGGCAGACTATATATATTTCATAGGAACAATGATACTGTTTAATTAGACATGGGTAATCATGGCCTATCAGGTACCCACTCGGCTCCCGAAGCAGTTTGAACAACTCCGTGTCGGGATTGCACTGTTTGACCCTGAGTCGGGGACGATCGTTGATGCCAACGAGAGTCTGGAGTCAATGTTCGGGTACTCTACGGAAGCTCTCCGGAAGATGAGTGTTGAAGCATACAGTGCAAATACGTATGCGTTTTCCAGAGATGATGTCGTTCAACAGATCCAACTGGCAGTCGATGGTCAGCCCCAGCGTTTCAAGTGGCGGATTAAACGACAAGACGGGAGGCTAATCTGGACCCAGATTGATCTCTCACGACTTAGCATTGATGGGGAACCGTTCGCCCTCGCCGAGATACGGGATATTACCGAATACACAAACACTAGCCGCAGAGTAAGCTTACTCTCCCGTATTATGCGTCATAACCTCCGGAACGACTTGACTGTCATCGCTGGGCGGGCACAGCAAATACAGTCAGAGGTTGATACTGATCGAATCAGCAAGCACACAGAGAAAATTGAAGAGAAGACGAACGATATTGATCGGATAACGGACTCTGTGAGAGAGATCGAACGTGCGACAACGCCAGCCCAAACCAAACGGGTCCGCAGGAATACCTTCGCTGCCGTCACGGAGACTGTTGAAAAATTATCTGATAAGTACCCCACCGCGAAGCTCACTGTTGAGAAACAGACCGAGATGTGGTTCAGTATTGATTCGGCATTCAATCAGGCACTGAGGCACGCTATTGAGAATGGCATCGTCCACAGCAACAGTACAGCCCCATCAGTCACGATAACTATTGGCGAATCACCGAATACCGGTCGGGTCGAAGTCAGTATCAGTGATTCGTGTCCTCCTATCCCAGACATTGAGCTGAATGCGCTCGATGAATCGATAGAAAATACGGATGTTTCACATGGCACCGGGGTGGGACTGTTTGTAATGAAGTGGTGTGTGGAATCCCTTGGTGGCGAAATTACATTTGATCGGACTAATTCCGGTAATACTGTCTCTTTCTATTTCCCTCCAGAAGCAAGTCCGTCAGACCAGTAACTACCGCTGTGGACGGCGAGTATGCCGCTGGCGTAGGCGTTCTAGTGATCCACTCTTTCTTGCTCACTCCGCTTCAGTCGATCACATCGGGTTAGAGGAAGCGTCTGCTTGGATGCGGTGTGAAGCCTGGCGGCGCCCTGCCGGCGGCGCTCCCTCGCTGGCTCCGAGCCTCACAGCTGGGAGAAGAGTCACACTCGCTGCGATTCTGGAGCAAACACCGCCCTGGCTGCTTCGATGTGAATCTGATTCGGCAACTACTGTTTAGCGCGGGGAGGATGTCAAACAGCGTCGAATGCGCGGGGAACTCCCCGCGCTGAAGGTTCAATACCACTCGAACACGCTCCATCTCTTCGGCCCAGTCGATAATTTCCTTGTATTCCGCGCTCATACGTTCACGCAGATAGAGCAAAACTGCGTGCTTCCAGCCAGCAAACCCGTTGCCGGCTGGATCACTCAGTTCCATCAGCACAGCGTCAGTAAGCTTTTGAGCGAGTGAAGCCACCTGCTTCATGAAGCCGAAGAGGGGGCTGGACATAACATCACTCTCCCGCTCCATACTCGTGATTCTAACGACCTGTCCCGGCACTATCTGTAGATTCAATTGAGCCGTATCACACCGAAATATTGAACTTGATAATGAGTGGATGTATATCGATGTCGGATTATCAGACAGGTGGTTCTGGAGACAGCCTTTTAGACGTTCTATTGCCTGAATTTATCCAGATTGTTCGTATATACTTGTATCAGTACTTCTATATATCTGGTAGTTTTTTGTACGATAACTGGAAACCGCCGAACGAATGGTGAACCGAGATTTCCGTCCCCGAGTCGCCAACCTCGTCCCGGCCGCTGTGCGGGGGAGCTTCGTCCGGAAGTTCGTGGCTGCGGTGCTGGTGGCGGTCCTGGTTGCCGGAGGAATCGGAGCGGTGTTCTACACTGATACGACGCGAACGCTTGACCAGCGCGTAGAGGCACAGGTCGTCTCGACCGCCGAGTTACAGGCTGACGGCCTCGATAACTGGGTTGACGGCTTCCGGCGGCAGACCCGCACGCTCTCGTCGGTCAAGGAGTTCCAGAACGGGCAACCGGGCGTCATCAGGGACTACCTCTTGCTCGAATCGGACGACCTCACGTCCGAGTTCGTGGCCGTCCACTACGTCCAAGCTTCCGA